>CAMKSY010000028.1 GCA_946415545.1 uncultured Pelosinus sp.
AACTTTTTCTCTAAATCAGCTTGTTTAAATAATTCACTTTTCGTTTGAATAATATTTTCTAATTCAGACCTAATATCATTTACAATTTGTCCAATTCTGGGACGTTCTTCGGCACTCAATGCCCCCATTCCCTTTAAGGCACTAGTTAAGCTCCCTTTTTTCCCTAAATATTTAACCCTAAGCTCATTTAATGCATCCATGGTATCTGCTTGTGATAACTCTAACAAAGCCAATTGCTTTAAGGATTGTAATTCTTGTTCCATACGTACCTCCTAAAACATCATTATAGATAAAAATAAAAAGACTCCACCCCTGCAAGGGGCGAAAGCCTTACTCCCGCGGTACCACCCTAATTAGTACTCAACTTCCTTTAACGCAGAAAAAACGTCTGGCTTACACAAAGATCATTTCTTCAGCACAGATTACTCCAGAGCGAACTTCTGTTAACCGTTTTGGTACTGTTCTCAATCTATGACAGTATCCTCCCTGTATAAACTGGCACTAACATACTCTTCTCTATCATCGTAGTTACTTTAATATAATAATTTTATCTTACTATATATCTTTAGTTCTATAGAGCGATTAAAGAAAATAACACTAATAGCTCCTTATCAGAAAGATTATAGCATATTCTTTTCCACATTACAATAAAAGACTACTGCCGCTGACGCACCGCTTCATATAGAATAACGGCTGCAGAAGCTGCAACATTTAAGGATTCTACATTACCCAATAAAGGAATATGCAACCGCTCTCTTGCAACCTCAATTAGCTTTCTACTGACACCATTGCCCTCATTGCCAAATACTACAGCCACAGGTTGATTAAGATCTGTCTGAAAATAAATGGTAGAATCCTCCAAAGATGTTGCTAAAATGCGAATGTTATACTCATTTAAATAATTGACTACTTCCTTTTGACTGAGCCCCTCGAATATAGGTACATTGAATAAAGATCCCATGCTAGCCCTTACTGCCTTAGCAGCAAAAACATCCGCACAACCTTTCGTCAAGATTACTCCTGTGCAACCTGCGGCGGCAGCAGTACGAATGATAGTCCCAACATTTCCAGGATCCTGAACTTCATCAAGCACCACCAAGAAAGGTTTTTCTACATTAGCAAGACAATCAATCAACCGATATTCACGTTTTCTCATAATTGCCATTATGCCTTGAGGTTGTTTTACTTCTGTTATTTTTCCATATATGGCTGCCGAAACTTCAATTATACGGCAGTTCTTTGACTGCAGTAATAATAACACATCGTGTACCCTTTGGTCTTCTTTGGCTCCTGTTATATAGACGCATGCCTCCACTGACCAATTTGCCTGTGCAGCTTCTTCTACTAACCGAACCCCTTCAATACTGAATAAACCTAACTCATCACGAAATTTCTTTTCTTTAAGGGAAGCAGCCATTTTTACAAATTGATTCTGACTGCTAGTAATTATTTCTATCACGTAAGTTCCTCCAAACCTTGTATCCCTTTAATACCTCCGACGACAACTAAAATATCATGCTTAGTAAACTTTTCAATCGGCAAGGGAGGCACAATTAAATGCTCTTCTCTTTTAATGGCAACAACATTGATTTCATATTTGGCCCGTAAATTTGATTCCGCTAATGTTTTTCCTATTAAGGTTTGAGGAATAGCAACCTCCACAATACCCAAGTTTGGCGAAAGTTCAATATAATCTAAAATATTACTTGAAACTAAATTGTAAGCAACCCGTTGTCCCATGTCACGTTCTGGATAAATCACTCTGTCAGCGCCAATTTTCTGCAGCATTTTACCATGCAGAGCATCACGAGCTTTAGCAACAATATAGGGAACACCTATTTCCTTTAGTTGTAATGTTGTCAATACATTTGCCTGTACGTCTTCACCTATGGCAACCACTACTACGTCAAAATTGCGAATACCAAGTGCAGTTAATGCAGCTTCATCAGTAGAATCTGCTTGAACAACATGGGTTACTTCATTGCTAAATTCTTGAACTTTATCTTCATTACTATCAATAGCTAAGACTTCATATCCCATCTTATGTAAAGTGTTAGCAACGCTAGTACCAAAACGACCTAAACCAATTACAGCATACTGCTTCCCTTGTTTCATAAGAGCCCTCCCCTTATCCTATAATAATCTTTCCTTCAGGATATTGCACTTTAGCTTTTTTCGTACGTAAAGCCAAGGCTAATGCTAAAGTGACTAAACCCACCCGGCCAGCAAACATAGTAATTATCATCACAATCTTACCTTGCACAGTTAAAGAACTAGTTATTCCTAAACTGAGCCCTACCGTAGCAAAAGCAGATACAACTTCAAATAAAATTTTTAAAAACGACGCACTTTGACTAATGCTCATAATCATTGTGACAAAAACAACCAAAGCAGTAGAAAGAAACACAAGAGTAAAAGCTTTATAGATTACTCTTTGAGAAATGCGTCTGTTAAAGATCTCAGCATCATTTTTACCTCTAATCAAGGCCCACGCAGCAGCAATTAGAATGCTCATAGTAGTTATTTTTATACCACCTCCAGTTGAGGTTGGAGCCGCACCAATAAACATTAAAATCACCATAAAAAAAATGGTAGCATCTTGCATATTAACAATATTGACTGTATTATATCCCGCACTCCTAAGGGTTACAGATTGGAAATAACTAGCGAAGATTTTTCCTTTCCAAGATAAAGCACCAAGAGTTGCAGGGTTATTAATTTCTAATAATAGAATAACAAGCATACCTAAGGCAAGTAGTATCGTAGTAGTAAATAATACTAGCTTTGTATGAAGCGAAAATTTATGCCATTTACGATGGTTCCAGACATCAAAAATAACTGTAAAACCAAGGCCTCCTAAGATAATCAATGTTGTGACCGTTAAATTAATAACGGTATCATCCACGTAATTTGTTAAGCTATGAAAATTGCCAAACAAATCAAATCCAGCATTGCAAAAAGAAGAAACAGCGTGCCAATATCCAAAATAGATACCTGTAAGACCTAAATCAGGATACCAGCGAACCGCCAGGATTGTCCCTCCTATAAATTCAATAATAAAAGTCGATATAATAATATATTGGGTTAGGCGGACAACTCCTGCCACTGTCATATGGTTCAACGCCTCTTGCATCACTAATCTTTCTCGCAGCTGAATCTTACGCCCAATGACCAAAGCCATTAACGTAGCCATTGTCATAATTCCTAGACCACCAATCTGTATAAGAAAAATAATCACAGTTTGCCCTAATACATTAAAGTGGCTTCCTGTATCTACAACAATCAATCCTGTTATACACACAGCTGAAGTTGCTGTAAATAAGGCGTCAACAAAGGATAAACCTTGACCATTCACCGAGGTCATAGGCATCATCAACAGTATTGTACCAAGCATTATGAATCCTGCAAACCCCAGCGCCAGAATCTGATAAGGTGTAAATTTCCACGCAGAAAGATGCAGTAAATTAGCGAAACTATTTTGCAACTTCAATATTTTTCACTCCATATGATAAAGCTCAACAAATCTCAATTTCTACTTCTAATTTACTATATCTACACATTTTACCACTACTTATAGAAAAAACCTACCTAATTTTTCTAAAAAGGTAGGCTTTACTAATTTCCTCTATACAAATCTATATTTGGATAAAATATTCATACTATATAGCTTTAGAAATACAATTAAAGTGAAGCATGTATTTACTAACCGATTCCTTAACCCCTTTTTTCACTGCAGACATTAAATAAATATAATTAGCACCTGGGTTATCCCGTAATTCTTTTTTAAGTTGTTCACTGGCAGCCATAGAAGTATCGGTAGGAATATTGATCTTACTAATGCCACATTTTATAGAATTAGAGTAATCGTCACTGCTCAATTTCGATCCTCCATGCATAACTAATGGTACGCTAACAACAGTATTTAACTGGCCTAATCTGGTAATATTTAGTTTTGTCGTGCCACGATATGCGCCATGCTTATTACCTACCGAAACAGCTAAAGCATCAATCTTAGTTTTATCTACAAAATCAGCAGCCACATCACATGTCACAATATTATCTTCATTAATATCCTCTACATGCTCGCAACAACCAACATAGCCCAATTCACCTTCGACGGAAACGCCAAGGGAATGGGCTATACGTGTAACTTCTCTAGTACGTTTTAAATTTTCATTAACAGGCAAAGCAGATCCATCAAACATAACAGAGGTGAACCCCCAACGAATTGCTTTAATAATACCTTCGTAAGTATGACCATGATCCAAGTGAAGAGCTATCGGTACTGATGATTTTTGTGCAGCACGAACCATAGCCGCACTTAAAGTCTCTACATCAACAAACTTGAAAAACCGTTCCGTAATTCCAAGTACTACTGGTGTTTTCAATTCTTCTGCTACTTCCACAACCGCACATAAGGTCTCTAAATTAAATACATTAAAGCCGCCAACCGCATACTTTCGATCACGGGCATCGCTAAGTAAATGCTTCATCGTTACTAACGCCAAAATAAAATCCCTCCTTACGGTTAAATTTTACTTTAAGTTTGATTCTATTATATTCGCGAAACTCTTTTTAAAAACCTGCATATATTTTGAATATTTAAAAATTTTATTCCTAATGGATAAATCACTCAACAAACTAAGTTTTTTTGCATAAATAAAAATTCCTAGACATAAGTCTAGGAATTTGATATCTATTTTAATTGTTCTTTTGCAATTTCAACAAGTTTAGCAAAAGCAGCTGTATCATTAACTGCAAAATCAGCCATAATCTTACGATTTACTTCTACACCAGCTTTGCTCAAACCGCTGATCAACTTGCTGTAAGAAAGACCATTTAAACGAGCCGCAGCATTAATACGGGAAATCCACAATCTACGGAATTCACCTTTTTTCGCGCGACGATCGCGACGAGCATAATATAGAGCCTTCATTACTGTTTCATTTGCTTTTTTAAACAGCTTACTCTTAGAACCTTTATAACCTTTAGCTAACTTAAGAATTTTCTTATGACGTTTATGTGCTGTCACGCCTGTTTTAACTCTTGGCATGTTGCTGTACCCCCTATTTAATATATGTCAATTTTAGGCGTAAGGAAGCATTTTCGATACGCGTTCATGATCAGATTTACTAACCAAACCGGCTTTACGTAAATTACGTTTACGAGCTGGACCTTTCTTCTCAAGGATGTGACGTTTAAAAGCTTTAGAACGCTTGAACTCACCGCTACCAGTAACTTTAAAGCGTTTAGCAGCAGCTCTACGTGTTTTCATTTTTGGCATAATTGGTCTCCCTTCTTAATTCTGTGGCTTAGGTGCCAGAATCATTATCATATTTTTTCCTTCAAGCCTAGCCGCGCGCTCAATATTGGCAATATCTTTAATTTGGCTGGCCATTTTATCCAAAACTTTCTTTCCCAGTTCAGGATGGGATAACTCCCGTCCACGAAACATGATGGTTACTTTTACTTTGTCACCATCTTCGAGAAAGCGTTGAGCGTTTTTAAATTTAACATCAAAATCATGATCTTCAATGTTTGGACGTAGTTTTACTTCTTTGACAGTGACAACTTTTTGCTTTTTCTTAGCTTCTTTTTCCCGTTTCTGTTGCTCGTATTTGAATTTACCAAAATCCATAATACGACATACAGGCGGCTTAGCCGTTGGTGCTACCTCTACTAAATCAAGATGCTGTTCTGCTGCCATTTGCAGCGCATCTCTTAGTTGGACAATACCTAATGGTTCATTAGTTGCACTAGTCAAACGAACTTCTCTAGCCCTGATTTCCTCGTTAATTCTTAATGTGTCTTTGCTAATTGTCGCTCACCCCCTGATAAATTTGGCTACATATAAATAAAAACGGATGGTATAAATACCACCCGCAACAAAAGCATAATCATAAATGCTATCATGACCTTACGAACTGCTAATGCGTTGCAAGGTGAGAAGCGGATGGCTTCTACTTAGACTCAATATTCTTGAGTACTTGATAATATTAACATTAGAAATATCGAAAGTCAAGCATTTTCTTTCAAGCTTTTTCCTTTATTTCTTTTAAAATATCAGAAATAAATTCACTAGCAAGTTTTCCACCAGTATCACCTTGACCACGTTTACGCACAGCCACACTGGCTGATTCAACTTCTTTATCTCCAACAACTAGTGTGTATGGAATTTTTTGCATTTGGGCCTCGCGAATCTTATAACCAATTTTTTCACTGCGGTCATCTACTTCAACCCGGATTTCTTGCTCAAACATAGCAGCTGCCAACTCGTGAGCATATGCTGCCTGTCGATCAGTAATCGGTAATATCTTAACCTGCACTGGTGCCAGCCAAGTAGGAAAAGCCCCAGCATAATGTTCAATTAAAATTCCAATAAACCTTTCTATACTGCCAAAAGCTACACGGTGAATCATAACAGGACGATGCTTTTGCCCATCTTCACCAACATAATTAAGATCAAATTTTTCTGGCATTTGCATATCAAGCTGAATCGTGCCACACTGCCAAGTACGTCCAATAGAATCTCTTAAATGAAAGTCAATTTTAGGACCATAAAAAGCGCCATCACCTTCATTTATACGATACTCCATGCCTCTTTCTTCCAAAGCATCTCTAAGAGCATTAGTCGTTAGGTTCCATACTTCATCAGAACCCATAGCCTTTTCAGGTTTTGTACTTAGCTCTGCATGATATGATAAACCAAAGGTACTGTATACAGTATCGAATAAATCAATTACACCCTGTATCTCGGTTTTGATTTGAGAAGGCAGCATAAAGATATGTGCATCATCCTGAGTAAAACTCCTAACTCGCATTAAACCATGCAGCGCTCCGGAAATCTCATGACGATGTACCAATCCTAATTCTGCTGTTCTAAGAGGAAGCTCTCGGTAACTATGGTGCTGTGTACGATAAACTAAAATTCCTCCTGGACAGTTCATAGGTTTTACAGCATAGCCTTCATTATCAATCGTAGTAAAATACATATTTTCCCTATAATGATCCCAATGACCCGATTGCTGCCATAATTTTTGATTTAAAATAATAGGTGTTTTAATTTCTTGGTATCGATATTTAAAATGCAATTTGCGCCAGAAATTTTCAAGTTCATTTCTCAGCACCATGCCTTTAGGATGAAAGAACGGAAAACCAGGGCCTTCTTCTTGTATACTAAATAAATCAAGTTCTCGTCCTAATTTACGATGATCACGTTTTGCGGCCTCTTCCAACATTGTAAGATATGCTTCTAAATCAGCTTTCTTCTCAAAAGAAGTACCATAAATACGCTGTAACATTTTACGTTTTTCATCACCGCGCCAATAGGCACCAGCTACGCTTTGTAACTTAATGGCTTTCACTTTACCAGTCGATGCAAGATGCGGACCTGCGCATAAGTCAACAAATTCTCCTTGTCTATACATGGAGATGGTTACATCAATTGGTAAATCACGTATTAATTCTACTTTATAGTCTTCACCTAACTCTTCAAAAATACGGATCGCCTCGTCACGACTAACTTCCATTCTTTCAATAGGGAAATCTTCCTTAACGATCTTCTCCATTTCAGCTTGAATTTTTTCTAAATCTTCAGGAGTAAAAGCCTCATTTACGTCAAAATCATAATAGAATCCATTTGCAATCGCAGGGCCAATTGCAATTTTAACATTTGTAAATAAACGTTTTACTGCCTGGGCTAATATATGGGATGAAGTATGACGAAAGGCGTCACGTCCTTCAGCATCTTCAAATGTAACAAACTCAACCTTTGCATCGTTATTTAATTGAATTGGTAAATCAGTAACACGTCCATCCACTTTTGCAGCTACGGCACTTTTAGCAAGGCTCCGGCTAATAGATGCTGCAAATTCAGCTAATGTAGTTCCTTGTTCGACCTCACGTATGCTTCCATCTTTCAATGTCACTTGTATCTTTTTCATCGATGATCCTCCTTAAAAATTCCTGAATAAAAAAATAAACCCTCATCCCCATAGGGACGAGAGTTATAACCCGCGATTCCACCCTGATTGACAAAAGTCCATCTTGATCATTGATAACGGGAATTACCCGGCACAGCTTACCGTTTTATCGCTACTTTTTCTTATAGCAAAAACATTCAGCATAGCAGTTTAAAGGTGGTAACAATAATGGTGTACGTAAAGATGCTTACAGCCGGTGACATCTTTTCTCTGAAACGACAGTATCACAATTGTCTTGTCCTTTGCATTACTTTTTTTAGTATTAGTCTAATAATAGCGATTTTCAAGATGAATGTCAATATCTACATTAGTGGTTAATGAGTAGGGATAAGATCTTCCTTGCAGGCATTGATACAAAAGTCACATCCATTGCATATCATAAACCTATCATCAAAGATATTCCTTATAATATCCACCAAACTCTTAGTCGTAGCACGATTATGATCCTCTACGTGTACCATAACACTATATGGCGCAATCGTAATGAGGGCTGTAATCAGCAAATCTTCATGATTAATTGCATCATCATTTTCCAACACAAAATTTTCTAATTTCTGATTACTAATTAGATTTCCAAGTTCATCTAAAATTTTATAAGTACCCGAATTAATAATTACTACGTGTACTTCCTCTACCTGTGGTTCCTGAATCGTAACAAAATATCGCAATACACGAATAAACTCTTGATACTCTAATTCCATCATAAAATCATCAACAGCTGTGTCTACTACTCTAGCCAGCTTTTCCCTATATTCTTTCAATCTGAAATTGATAAAGCCTTCTAATACAAGCTCATGATGAGCGTTAAGATATTCAGCAATCTTTTCCACTATATTTTTGCTGCGCGTACAAAAACCAAAATCTGCAACTACACCATAATTATCATTTAATAACTGCAAGGCATTATCGTAAATAATTTTACGCTCTTCTACAGAAAAATAATAATAATTATCTTCAACAATTTTATAAACAATTTTCTTTTCTTCTCTCGAAATAATTAATTCAGCCAGCATATTAGCAACATGATGTTTTACTGCATTTTTAATTCGTTCATAATTACGAAAAGACAATTCTCCTTCCATAACATTACAACCAATAAATGTATAGTGTCCTTTATTGGTCTCATCAATTGCTATTTTATATCCATCTTTAATTAATGTTTTACAATCCAATTGCAATCTTTCCCGAATGTCCTGGGTTGTTCCGCTTAAACCAACCGAAAGCAATTTCACCACCCTCACTCCCTTCCTATTATATTATATGTATCACATTATATTTGCATACAAGTCAAAAATATAATAACAAGACCTTGACTCATCCTAAACGATAATCAAACCGCCAGAATGCAGAGATAACAAAGAAGAGACCAATGGGATTACCAGACTTTTCAATCATTTAAATATATAATTCCTATAAAAATAGAATGAGGCTTTGCAAATGCGAAGCCTCATTCTTCATTTCTACTTACTACGAACTGCTTTATATTTATCAAATATTTTTCCATGTTCCATCTGTTTTTCTACGATATTTATGTTTAAAAGCTTCTCGTATCTATGAATTAAAGCAACTTCCTGCTTAGTAATAATCGATATGGCGATACCACTTTCCCCCGCTCGCCCAGTTCTCCCTACACGATGTAAATAAACTTGAGGATCTTCAGGCAAATCCAAATTAAATACATAATCAATACCGGTTATATCCAATCCGCGTGCTGCTACATCGGAAGCAACTAATAATTGAACGTTCCCTTTGCGGAAATCTTCTAATGATTTCTTACGATCTCCTTTTACAGAGCTTCCATGTATGCTCGCAGCCTTCAGTCCATGATATACAAGTTTCTCAGTTGTTTCCTCAATACTATCACTTTTATTTATAAAAACTAATGCACGTTTAGCATTAATTAGTCGTACCATTTTACGTATCATCTCAATTTTATCTCTCTGCTCTGCCACAAAGTACATATGCAAAATATCAGGCCTATTGTTTCTTTCTTCAGCAATTGTAATGACCTCTGGATCGCGCATGATCCCTTTAGCAACTGCTAACGTATTTGGATTTATCGTAGCCGAAAACAACAAGATCTGCCGATCTTTAAGCGTAGTCTTTAGAACGGCTTTTACACTATCCACATTTCTATCATCTAACAAACGATCCGCTTCATCAATAACAATTGTCTTAATTGTCTGAGACGTGATCTTCTTTTTTTGTATCAATTCCAATATCCGTCCACTAGATCCCACTATGATATGTGGCTTCTCTTTTAGCTTTTCTATTTGCCTAGCTATATTTACATTCCCAATAATGGGAGTAGACGTCACAGCAATTTCTGAGTTCTTCGATAATACTTCAATTTGTCGCTGTATTTGAATCGCAAGCTCATGCGTAGGAGCAAGAATTATAGCCTGCATTTCTCGTTTATTCACATCAATCTTTTGAAATAAAGGCAATAAATAAGCTAATGTTTTACCTGTACCTGTTGCCGATTGGCCTATTATATCCTTACCTGCTAAAGACAAAGGAATTACTTTCGTTTGTATTCCCGTCGGAACATCAATCTTTGCCTTCCCTAAACCTGTTGCCAATTGAACAGAAACGCCAATTTTCTCAAATAATTCGCTCATTATTTTCCCCTCTTCATACATGTATTACCACATTTTTACCATAAATCATAGTATACTCGATTTACCCTTACTCTATTTACAGATAAAGCTTTCCAAACATTCTATTAACGAATGTAGCTAACATTGCCACTTTTACGCTCCGGACCTTTTCCATTTGCTCTCCCCTTGTACCCCAGGCAAACAGCATATAGAGGTTTTACATCTTCTGGCAACAACAGTTTTTTGACTTCTTCCTTTTGAGCAAAAAAGAAACGAATTAACCCAATCCAACAAGAGCCAATACCCAGCGATTCTGCAGCTAATAACATATTCTGGATAGCAGCAGCACAATCAACCGATGAATTCAGCATAACCTCATCTTCTTTTTTACCTGATACGATAAGTACAGTCGGTGCATTATAAAAAAGGTTACGCCCGCTCTTCCCCATACGAGCAACCCATTCAAGCGGAGACTGTGCCATTTCGTTAGTAGCTATGTTACTAATATGGGATAGAAGATCTTTATTCTGAATAACAGTGATATGCCATGGTTGAGCGTTATGACCGCTAGGGGCCCACAAACCAGCTTCTACTATAACTTGTAATTCTTCTTCAGTAATTTGCTCTTCGCGGTAGATACGTACACTACGTCTATTCTTAATGGTATTAATTACTTCATTCATAAAAAACGCTCCCTTATTGAATATAATGATTACTACAGCATGCATCAAGTGCCGCCTCAATGTGAGGCGGCACTTTAGACTACGTTTACCCTCTTAACGTTTGGATTAAAGCATAATTAATCGCTGACATTTCATGAGGTACGGCTGCCATACCAACTTTACTGGCGGCCATATATCTCGCACATGTTTTGTGCCTATCGCGATAAAGCTCTGGCGGACAAAACATAGAACAGTCACCCTTAAATGGACACACTTGCGATTCCTCCAGTGCTGATGATAATACTTTATTTATTAATATTATCATATAAATTACATAATATATCAATATTTTTTCTCAAGACTCATCATTTTATTCCTATAATGACTAAAAAGTCCCTCATCAAAGATGAGGGACTTTTTAGCTACATGAGTATTTTAACCAAGAAATAGCCTGTAAGACATCCAACCCCTACACCAATCAGACCAGGAGCAATAAAACTGTGATTAATAATAAATTTACCAATTCGAGTAGTACCCGACCGATCAAATCCAATGCACGCTAAATCACTAGGGTAGGTTGGTAAAACAAAATATCCATAGGATGCGGAGAAAAAGGCTACCATCATTTTAGGGTCAACGCCCAAGCTAAGGCCTAAAGGAGCAATTGCAGTAACAGCAGCCCCTTGGCTATTCACTAATTTTGAAACTAGAAACAATACAATTGCATACATCCAAGGCTGACTAGCAACAACGCCCGCCAATGTACTCTTCAATAAGGCGAAATGAGCATGAAAGAAAGTCTCACTCATCCATGCTACACCAAATACAGAAACAATTGCAACCATACCGGCTTTAAAAACAGGGCCATTGGCTATCTCCCGTTGATTGACCTTACAAACAATCAGAATAATTGCACCTGCAATCAGCATCAACATCTGAATAACCAGATTCATCGATAATGGCTTCAATTTTCCAACAGGACCAAAAGAAGGAAGTAAATTCGGGAATGCACCAAATAGTACAACAACACCAATGGCAGCAAAGAATATCCAGGTTGCCCAATAGGATTCTTTTGGGAATACCTTGTCTAATAGAGTATCGGAAGTCCCATAAATGTATTCCTTTTGCTCTGGATCTTGAATTTTTGCCTGAAACTCTTCATCCTTGTCCAGATCTTTCCCCCGGTTCATACTCCAAAGAGCAGCAACAATAACTCCCAACAATGTAGATGGAATAGAAACAGACAACAAATCAAGAAGACCAATCGCACTACCTACACCATGGGATTGAGCTAGAATCGAAACCATCGACACAACTGAAACGGATACAGGAGATGCTCCAATTCCCATTTGAGATGCAACGGAAGCAACAGCCATTGGTCTTTCAGGGCGAATTCCTTTTTTAACCGCAATGTCATAGATAATAGGAAACATTGTATAAACGACATGACCAGTACCGCATAAAAACGTCAATGTCCAAGTAGTGAGTGGGGCTAAAATTGTGATATATGAAGGGTGACGACGTAATATACGCTCTGCAACCTTCATCATCACATTTAAACCTCCAGCAGTTTGCAATACAGAAGCACAGGCAATTACTGCTAAAATTGTTAGCATAACATCAACAGGTGGTTGACCAGGTTGCAAATTAAAACCAAATGTAAGAATAAAAAGACCGATACCACTTATTAATCCCAATCCCATTCCACCATAACGAGTACCTAAGATCAAACAGCCTAAAACCACTAAAAACTCCAAACCAATCATATATTTACAATTCCCCTTTCTTTTAAGAGCCTAACAAATCGTGCAAAAAAAATGTTTTTGCATTATATTTGTTTCCTCTTTTTCACCATATACATGTTTGCTATTAATATGGCGAAATCCTGCGAAATATCTCGATTTCGCAGGATTTTGCCGGTTTTTTTAGTTATTTAATTTGAATTTACTTTTTTAATTCAATCCTTTGTATTTTGCTGCTTTTTTTAATTAAAAAAGTATTTTTATACTAAAAAGGCTGTGATTTATTACATCACAACCTAAAGTCCTAATTAAGTCATTTTGACGATATTCGCACGTTAATAATCCTGCCACATCCTAAGCATTTTCCCATGCCAAAACTGTTAAAATGAACTGTACCGCCGCATTGTATATGAATTAACAAGTATAACGCCTCCTTATAAGCTATTATAAAGAGTATTTTATGAGATATAACCGGAATTTATGAACTTATTTATTTTCATAAGATAGTAATATATACAATTCAAAATTGAATTACATAACTTTCTTCTTTTAGCTTGCCAGATTCCGCATCTACAATCTGTTTAAAGAGCGGTACTAAATTAGGATCAAATTGCGTACCAGCACAACGCTCAAGCTCTGCAATAGCTTCTTCATGCTTCATGGCTTTACGATAAGGACGGTCATTCGTCATTGCATCAAAAGCATCAGCGATAGCTAATATCCTACACGCTAAAGGTATTTCCTCATTCTTGATTCCTAGCGGATATCCTTGCCCATTCCACCATTCTTGGTGTTTTAATATCCAATCCGCAATTGGTAATAGCTCACCGGAAGACTGCGCCATTCGATAGCCGATCTCACAATGACGTCTCATAATTACAAACTCATCATCTGATAAACGGCTCGATTTAAAAAGGATTTGATCAGGAATGCCTACTTTACCAATGTCATGAAAGCGACCCAAAAGGCGTAAGTTCGGTAATCTACTTGATTCCACCCCTATCGCTTCTGCTAATTTTACCACTAAGATCTCCAATCGATCCGTATGTCCATCATCAACAAAATCCCGAACTTCCAGGGCTTTGCTAAGAGTCTTAACGATGGAACTTCGAATACTTTGACTGCTATGTAGCTTTTCTCGATACATATTATCATCAGCAACTTTGAATACATCTGCTATACTTTGTTTAGGGTAAGCTTTAACACTAAAACCAATGGAAATACTAAGGGGAATCTTTGTATTAATCTCACGAAATTCGCGGATCCGCCGACGGATACATTGACAAATCTCTCCAATATCTAAATTGCTTGCATTATGCACGATTACTGCAAACTCATCACCACCTACTCTTGCTACTTCAGCAACTCCTAAAAAACACTCTTTAATGATCGTAGCAGCACTAATAAGAAGCTCATCACCAGCCTGATGTCCGAAAGTATCATTTACTAATTTAAGACCATCAATATCACATACTACAATCCCAATAGAACTCTGACAATATCTATCCAGCTCCTGCAACTTCTCTTCAAAATATACTCGATTGTATACTCCAGTCATTCTATCATGTAACGCGTAATATTGGAGTTTTCCTTCCATATCTTTTCGTTGGGTAATATCCCTGACAATGGCAATGATTTCATTAGCATTAATCGCTATAATGCGTACTTCATGATATCTGATTATTTTCATTTCTTGGTATTGGTATTCAAAGAATTGAATCTTTTCTGTTAAGAGAGCTTGTTGAATCTTTTCCACCAATATCTGCGGATTCTCCATCATTAAAAAAGCTTCTAATTTTTGTCCACTTTTTTCTTCCTGATCAACCTTTGAATTGAATTCCTTACCGTCTTTATACGACTGTACAATTCTAGAGGAATCAAAAAGATATATTGAATCTGGTAACGCATCAATTAACCTTTGATTCCGGCGTTGACTTTTTTGTAACGCCTCATATAACAGAAAGTTTCCCAAAGAAATCGATGTGAGCTCTGCAAAACTTTCTAACATTTGTAATTCTTCTTTATCAAAAACATGATCTACAGTATAGTTCATGCTAAAAACACCAATTACTTTTCCCTCCGCTTTCAAAGGAATGCCAATACCAGCTTTCAGAAGATTATAAGCCGAGTCGCGTAATCTGCTTTCCCATTCTTGGTATCTTGGAATAATGACAACGTTTCCGCTTTCCCATACTTTACCGATAATCCCTTCGCCCTTTTTTACACGCTCCTGGATCTGATCTAGCTCAAATCCCTCTATAACTTTTGCTGTCATAGAATTGTCCTTTTCATTAAGTAAGTATATGTACCCAAATTGGGCTCCACTGATCTCCATCATTTTTCTAACTACGATCTTTAAAAGATCATCTACCATAAACCCCTGCATGAGAGTAAGAGAAGCTTCATGTAAAGCATACAAACATTCATTTCGCCGATTTATTTTTTCTTCTCTATATAATAATTCATCAAACTGCTGTTTCAATTCTTCTTCAGAAGCAAGCAGTTCTTCATATGTTGTCATAATCTCTTCATTTTTTTTCTGCAATTGTTCTTCAGATCTACTAAGGAGTACAGAATTACGAGAGATGAGCTGATGCAGCACTAATGCTGTAATCACTACAAAAAACCAGCCTTTTAGAACCTCAATTTCAATAAGAATCTCTGGATCTGAAATAAAACCATTTACTAAATAATCAGAAAATAAAATCCATAGAGCACTGATAATGATATATGTTGCCGTGATTTTGAAGCTAATAGAATATTTATTTTGAAACATAATATCAACTCCTTACTTCTATATTGAGTCAATTGTATTACTTTTGAGTTCGACAATTTTTTCCTTTTTCCTGCGAGAATCCAGACAAATAACCGTCTGTCTCAAGATGAGACAGACGGTTATTTCATTTAGCCATCAATATTAATTTTTTCTATCAATTGCTGTAGGACAGCCTTAGCACGTTCGTTCTCAACTTGGCAGGTTCCTGCGTTCGCATGTCCGCCACCTCCATATTGCAGCATAAATTCGCCAATATTGGTTTTGGAGGTACGGTTAAAAATCGACTTACCAACAGTAAACACGGTATTTTGCTTATGTAGCCCCCACATTTTATGAATCGAAATATTACATTCTGGAAATAAAGCATAAATCAAAAAACGATTACCACTGTAGATAATTTCCTCTTCTTGTAAATCCAATACTACAAGATTTTTATAAATCGTTGTACAACGTTTAACTTGTTCTTTAAATTTCTCATTATGTTCGAAATAAATATCCACCCGTTCTTTTACATCAGGTAATTCCATGATTTCATCGATTGTATGCGTTCGGCAATAATCAATTAACTCCATCATCAAATTATAATTTGATATTCTAAATTCTTTAAATCGCCCCAAGCCAGTACGAGCATCCATTAAAAAATTTAATAAAGCCCAGCCAGTTGGATGTAGAACTTCTTCCAGATCATATTGAGCCGAGTCAGCCTTATCTACTGCTGCCATCATTTCCAATGATACCTTAGTAAATTGTTCACTTCCACCATAATAATTATATACAACACGAGCAGCTGATGGAGCGTTAGGGTCGATAATATGATTAGCAGGCTGCCCTGTAATACGAATCGTTTCACTCAAATGGTGATCAAATGCAATATGAACCCCCGGCACATATGGCAGATTGGTAGTAATATCACGATCTGTCACTTCAACTTTTCCATCTTGCATATCCTTAGGATGCACAAACTTGATATCGTCTAATATATTGAGCTCCTTTAATAAAACTGCACATACCAATCCATCAAAATCACTGCGCGTAACCAACCTGAATTTTTGATTGTTATCTACCATTTTTACCCTCCTGCAAAATGGAACCGGCATTATACTCTTCCAAGCATAAAGTCTGAATTCTTTTCTTATTCTTTGAAAATGATTCGCCTCACAGTTTATTTTATCCTGCAATCGATACACCAAATTATTTTATTAAACAGTAAATAAATTTAATTAAAGCAAAAGAAGAATTCTAATCATAGAATTCTTCTTTTGCTAATGAAATAAGTAAACCCATGATACCGTTTCTTTTATATGTCCAAACCTGCCGCTAGCAGGTGGGCATCACAGATTGGCTTTTGCCATCCACTCAAAGGAGGTCCGACAGCTACCAGATCATTAGATTCCCTATTTATAAAAGTAGGTTGGACATATATAAGATAACATATATCACAGGTAGATCATTTTTAGTTAAACAACTGTTGATTCTGGAATGTTATTTGCACTAAACCTTCCTTCAACATTAAGTATATAATACCATATCAATTATTAAGATGCAAAGCCATTTGCATAAGAATATAAGGTCAATCCGCCTTGTATACTAGTTTGCCATCAAAAAAGGTCATCAGGATTTTGGTCTTATCTATATCAACAGGATTTATCTCAAATAGATTTTGATCAATTACCACTAGATCAGCAATCTTCCCCACTTCAATAGATCCAATTTCATGCTCCATAAATAAAGCATAAGCACCATTTATAGTAAAACTTTGGATCATCTGCTCTACAGTGGCTCGTTCGCCTTTGTTTAAAAGATACTTTTCATCATCCATATCTGTAATATCCTCTACGCCATGTAAGGCAGCGTTATCAATATTACGCGTGACACCAACATCCATCGCTAAGAAAGGATTGGGCACAGCTGTGGCTGGATAATCAGAAGAAGACACTACAGTGATCCCTTTGCGAAAAAAAGTACCTAGAGGAAATTCCAAATTAGCACGTTCACCTAAAAACTGATAATCAACATTATACCACCATTTAGGACCTTTAAATTGCCAGTATGGCTGTACACTAGCAACTACATCCAGCTCTTTAAAACGCAATATATCCTTTTGATCTACAAGCTGTAAGTGGGTAATGGTATTACGATAGTCTCCTGCTGCCGTTCTATTTTTAGCGTATTCTAAAGCATCCAATACCTTTCTAGTCGAACCATCACCCGTTGAGTGAACATGGATTTGCATACCACACTGATTCACTGTATAAAAAGCATTCTTTAGATGTTCCATTTCCCATAGAAAATCACCATAATAATTCTCACCTTTTCCAGCTTTTATGCTATAAGGCTCTAATAAATAACTAGTACAGCCTTCAATTACCCCATCCGTAAAAAACTTTGCAGTAATGACTTGGAGCAAAGGAGTCTGATACTTCTTTCTCAACTCTTCAATATGCATAAGTTGGCTGAGCAGATTTTCTCTGCTATTAATCGTCATGGCGCCACGCACACGCAGCTGCAGTTGTTTCGCTTTTTGCATTGCATCACAGGCTTTAAAGATAACATCAAAAGGCACACTTGCCATACAAAGAATACTCGTAATACCGAAACGATGCATTTTCTTCTGAAAGGCAGTCATTGCAATAATATATTGATCTAAACTATATTCAGGCAAGGCAATCAGCAACATCGCCCATTCTTTTAGAGTTCCCCACATTTCACCATTACTCTGATCCATTTCTATTATGCCGCCCTTAGGTACTTCTGTTCTAGGAGTTATACCATTCATTTCCAACGCCTTGGAATTAACCCATAGGGTATGCCCATCATGTGCGCGTAATACGATAGGAATCTCGTTCGTAACGGCATCGAGATATTCTTTGCGGGGTCCTTTAATCAGCTCCTCGCCTGTTAATATGCCCCAGGACCAGCCTCTCCCATAAACCATTTTAATGCCTGGATGCTCTGCAATAAAATTCCTTACAGCCTTTACATATCCTTCTATGCTATTTATATTAAATAGCTGAACTTCGTAAAGCTCTGATAGGGATAGGCCAGGTGGATGAATGTGACTATCAATTAAACCAGGCAGTACCATCTTCCCTCCCAAATCAATGATTTGAGTTTTATTACTTATAAAAGTCTGCACGTCTTTATCGCTGCCTATAAGCAAAATTGAATTATCCTTAATTGCTACTGCTTGATATATCTGATTTTTCTCGTCAGCAGTATACACTACGCCATTTTTCAATACGATGTCAGCCATCATAAACTTTAAATTCACCTGCCTTTTTCTGCACCTTCCGCAGCATTTCATATACAGAAAAAAAGACTTACCCTATGATAAGTCCCTTTTGCATTAAAAAAGATAACGCCCATAATATCGTCTCTTTAATATGTCCAAACCTGCAGCTCGCAGGTGGGCATCCTAGATAGATATTTGCCTTCCACTCAATGATGGCCCGGCAGCCAAATATCATTAGATTCCCCAGTTATAAAAGTAGGTTGGACATAAAAAAGATAACGTGCATTTCAGGCATTTCTTGTATTACGTTGTCTACATAATATCATATAAATCGTACGTAATGCAAAGTCTTTTATAATTTAATTTGGGGAGCATTTTTCGATTTAGAAAGGCTATATACATAATACATGCTTATACTTTAAAATGCGCATATTTGCGTTTCAATCTAATTTTCTTTATCCTAAGCTTTATATTCTTTCAATCAAGTACTAAATAAATCAGCTAGCAAAACTTTAAATAAACAGTATTAGTTTATTAACTATAATGTTCATTTAACTTTCGATATAAAGTAGCAATTCCAATACCTAACTTTTTGGCAGCAGCTTCCTTACCTTTTGTGTTATCACCATATACAGCAACTGCCTTTAATATATGTTCCTTCTCAACTTCGCATAAAGGTCTAATACTTTCATCACTTATTTGATCGATCTGGTTTTTATATTCACAGACATTCCGTGGTAAGGTCTCCTGCGTTAAAATACCTAAGTCATCTGCCATATTAATCATAAATTCGATGGTATTTTCTAACTCTCGTACATTACCAGGCCAAGGATAATGCAATAAAATATCCATAGTTTGACGATCAATAGCCTGCACTTTCTTATGAAATAATCCACTGTATTTTTTCATAGTACTTGTTACAAGTACTTCAATATCCTCTATTCTTTGACGGAGGGGCGGCACTTCAAGAGGAATCACATTCATCCGATAAAATAAATCTTCTCTAAATTTATTTTCTCTTATTAATTGTTTTAAATCTTTATTGGTAGCGGTAATAACCCGCACATCAAATGATATAGATTGATTCGAGCCAATACGCACCAGTGTTCTTTCCTGTAAAACTCTCAACAATTTCACCTGTAGATAAATAGGCATATCTCCTACTTCATCTAAAAAGATAACCCCTTTATTGGCTAATTCAAACTTACCA
>CAMKSY010000029.1 GCA_946415545.1 uncultured Pelosinus sp.
CAGTACGACTGCTGAATCTAGAAGAAGAATTGCACAAAAGAGTGATTGGGCAGGATGAGGCGGTTAAGTCGGTTGCTAGGGCAGTACGTCGGGCCAGAGCTGGTCTTAAAGATCCGAAACGGCCCATTGGTTCCTTTATCTTTTTAGGACCAACAGGTGTTGGTAAGACAGAGTTGGCGAAGGCACTGGCTGCTACTTTGTTTAATGATGAAAGTTCTATGATTCGATTAGATATGTCAGAGTATATGGAAAAACATACTGTTTCTCGTTTGATTGGCGCTCCTCCTGGTTATGTTGGATATGATGAGGGCGGACAGTTAACAGATGCAGTTAGACGTAAACCCTATTCAGTTATTTTATTAGATGAAATTGAAAAAGCCCATTATGATGTATTTAATATTTTGCTGCAGGTTTTAGAAGACGGCAGATTAACTGACAGTCAAGGTCGTAAGGTAGATTTTAAGAATACAGTCATTATTATGACTTCGAACGTAGGGGCAAAGCACTTACGCAGAGATAACACTATGCTAGGATTTTTAGCGGATGATAAAATGAATAATGAGGCTGAGAATGCTAAAAACAGAGTGATGGAGGAAGTAAAACGTACTTTCCGTCCTGAATTTATCAATCGGGTTGATGAAATGATTGTGTTTAGCAGTCTGACAGATACAGAACTTACCAGCATTGTGGATATTATGTTAAAGGATGTAGGTAAGCGTCTGGAAGAGAATGTGCTTTACTTAGAATGCAGCGATAAGGCTAAGGCAGAATTGGTAAAAGAGGGGCGGGACTATGCATATGGTGCAAGGCCCTTAAGAAGAGCCATTCAAAAATTAGTCGAAGATGAAATTGCTGAATTAATGCTTCGTCATCAAGTAATCAAAGGGGACACTGTTTTAATTGATGTTGATGCAGATGGAAAAGTAAAATTGATGAAAAAATAACAAATATTGTAATAAATTGCAGGAAAATAAAAGAAATAGCACGAAGAGCATTTTATAATAGCAAGGATATAGTGCATGTTATAAAATGCTCTTATGTGTAGTTAAAGAGTAAGGATACTTGAACCGATTCGGTTACGTCTTAACGATGTATTGTTGAATTTTGTAGATATTTGGAAGGGGCAGCATAATTTGTCGAAAGTTAAAATTCATTTTGTTTGTCAAGAGTGCGGTGCGGATTCACCAAAATGGTTAGGACGTTGTCCAGGCTGTGAGTCATGGAATAGTATGGTGGAGGAGACACTTAGCAAGCAAGATGGAAAAAAACGTCATAGCACTAGCAATGGAGCTAAACCGCGTCCAATTACGGAAGTTGATAATTTTGTTGTGCCTAGACTCACAACGGGGATAGGAGAATTTGACCGTGTATTAGGCGGGGGGATTGTCCCGGGAGCCCTAATACTAATTGGTGGTGATCCTGGTATCGGAAAATCTACAATGCTGCTGCAAGTAGCTTGTAGTATAAGTCAGACCTATGGGAGTGTCCTATATGTCTCTGGTGAAGAGTCAGCTGCTCAGACAAAAATGCGAGCTGAGCGTTTGAACAAATTAAGTGATAAGTTATTGATCATGACAGAGACAAACTTAGATGAAATCGCACTTTCTGCCAATCACTTAAAGCCTGCATTAATGATTATTGACTCGATTCAGACAATGTATAGTCCAGAAATTCCTTCAGCTCCGGGAAGCGTGGGGCAAGTGCGGGAATCTACCGGAAAACTATTGCGTTTAGCAAAAGAAACTGGTATTCCGATTGCTATTATTGGGCATGTAACAAAAGAGGGGAATATTGCCGGTCCCCGTATTTTAGAACATATGGTAGATGTGGTATTGTATTTTGAGGGTGAAAAAACCTATGCTTTCCGTGTACTTCGCGCCATAAAGAATCGTTTTGGATCAATCCATGAAAGCGGTATTTTTTCCATGGAGGAAGACGGACTTATAGAAGTCAAAAATCCTTCTGGGCTACTGCTATCCGAGAGGCCGGAAAGCACTCCGGGATCTGTAGTACTAGCTTGTATGGAAGGCGTTAGACCCTTGTTGATCGAGATTCAAGCTTTGGTGAGTACCACTTGCTTTGGCATGCCTAGGCGTATGGCTGTTGGCTTTGACTATAATCGACTAATTCTATTAATGGCAGTGCTAGAGAAGAGAGTCGGTTTGATGTTAGGAAATCAGGATGCTTATGTGAATGCCGTGGGTGGTATTAAAGTAACGGAACCAGCTACGGATTTGGCAGTGATTCTTGCAGTAGCATCCAGCTTCCGCAACATATCATTGGACGCTCATACGGTGGTTATGGGAGAGGTTGGATTAACTGGTGAAGTGCGTATGGTGTCAAGAGTAGATGTACGCATTAGTGAAGCCGCTACCATGGGGTTTAAACGATTTGTGATCCCAGCCGGCAATTTGACAGGACTCAAAATACGTCAGCAGGGTTTAAAAATAGTTGGGGTTAGTAATGTAATTGAAGCAATGGAGGCGGTGTTTTTATGACGAAAAAGCGGCAGGATAAATTGTGGGATCCCAAATTTGTGAAAACAATTAAGAAATTAGTACCTGGCACGCCGCTGCGAGAAGGTTTAGAAAATATTTTAAGAGCTAAGATGGGAGTATTGGTATTAGTGGGTAACAATCAGCCTTTACTGGATGTAGTAGATGGTGGATTTTCACTAAATTGCGAATATACCCCTGCTGGTTTTTATGAATTGGGAAAAATGGATGGAGCGTTGATTTTATCTTCTGATCTTAAACATATTATATATGCTAATGCACAATTGGTGCCAGATTCGAGAATTCCTACGACAGAAACAGGTACAAGGCATCGGACGGCGGAAAGAGTTGCCAAGCAAACAGGAGGTTTGGTGATTGCTATTTCGCAAAGACGGAATTTAATTACTATGTATCTAGGCGATTTACGGTATACACTAAAAGATATTACAGTAAGCTTAAGTCGGGCGAATCAAGCGTTGCAGACATTAGAGAAGTATTGCAAAGTATTAGTGCGGAGTTTGACCAATTTAAGTGCCTTAGAATTTGAAGATTTTGTAACATTATTAGATGTGGCGGAAATCATTATTCGCGTGGAGCAAGTGAGTCGTATTGCAATGGAGATCGAGCGTCATGTCATTGAATTAGGCAGCGAAGGCCGCTTGGTAAGCATGCAACTAGAAGAGCTGATGGCCGAGCAGGATGATATGGAGTTATTGCTTAAAGATTATTGTTTTAATGGATGCCAAGTACAAGAGGTACGAGAACAATTGGCTGTACTACCGGAGGAAAGTTTAGAGCCGTATACTATTTGTCGTATTTTAGGTTATGGAGCTACGACGAATATATTAGATGTTCCAGTGGTGCCTCATGGGTTTCGCGTACTAAGACGAATTCCTCGTTTGCCAATGTCCATTGTGGAAAATGTAGTAACTCACTTTAAAACATTACCTTGTATTTATAATGCTACCATTGCTGAATTAGATGATGTGGAAGGAATTGGTGAAGTTAGAGCAAAAACAATAAAGGATGGTTTAAAACGAGTGAGAGAACAAGCATTATTGGATCGTAATATGTAAGGATGCAGGGCATGGTAATGCTATTATCTATTTATTCTTATATTTATCTAAATTTATATCTTTTACAAACCGGGCATAGGCTCGGTTTTCTTCAATCTTTATGACTTGATACAGTTTATTTTCTTCTGTCAAAATTTCATCTCCAACGCTTACTACTAAAGGCACATACATTAAACTATGCCCGTCTGCTTCATCTAAGATCAAATAATAATCATAGACTTTCTGTGGGGCAGGTTCTGGTTTTTGCTGAATTGAAAAGATGTTCAGCGGTAATAAATGTAAAATGCTGAAGATAAGCAGACTGGATAAGATTATAATTCCTGCTAACACCGCATATCGATGTTTGTGTATCATGATGACAGCTCCTCAATGAAGTATAATTAGGGTGTGTCTTCCAAATATCAGAACGTTCACTGACGGCGTATTTTGCACCATACTTCGTTAGAAATTCGTAAAATAAGAACCATTATTCCTACAAATTTTTTCCTTGTTTGACACAAAATTCACTCGTCATTGATCAGTTTTTTAGTTTGAAGGAATTCCCTAATCGTTTCTTTTTTTACGTGGTCCAATAAAGTTAGTAAATTCATATTTATAGAATTTATATAGTTTATTTTTTGCTTCTTGCCAATTGCCAGTACTAAGATAGAGATACACAATAATGCCGAGCAGCACAGCTCCGATAATCGATAAAATAGAAGTAATAGTAATGCCAGAATCTTGAATATCTGAGACAGTTGGTGCTGGATTTTCAGTTGTCGTTTTGGTATCGGAACTAGTACCAGATATGAGGGGATCAGTTGCAGCTGGTTCAGGAGAAGCTGGAAGTGGCTTAGGAGCAATAATAGAAGGGAGGATATCAGCAAATAAAGCAGCGCTGTATTCGGCAGCTTCTCGCGTATTATATTGGGTCCCCATTTCTAATAGCATAGAACGGGGATTTAAATCCTGATTATAATTACCGCGGGCCATAAAGATGCCTCGAATTAAGCCCTTATATGTATTATCTGCAGTTGCTTTTATTTTTTTTGCATATTGGAGGGTGGTAGCTTGATTTTGATTTTGTCGACCTACAACTAACAAAATTTTAGCAGCGTCTTGTCCGTTAATGGTTGTCTTATAAGATGCAAGAGGTCCGCTGTCACGATGAAGATCAAAAAGAGCAGCGGGCTGGCGTTCGAGCAGCTTCATAAAAGTACGTCTTGAGCGCTGATATGCATTGGCATCATGAGGATCATGCAACGTTTTGCTGTGAAGGGGCTTGTAGCCAATTTCTTTGAGGCGACTGCTAAAACGATCACCAACCTGCATAATACTACCTTGCCCAGGAGTCGTTGAGTTACCGTCAGTAGGAATATAGGATTCATCGGTGTGAGTATGATAAATGGCAATGATCGGCTGGTTGTTGTCAGCTGCACCTTGCACCGTGATTAGCTCCATTTCTAATGAAAGAGTGGGCTCGGAATCTATATAACGAGCTTTTGCTAATGAGCCTTCTATTGTGACAATTTCATACAGCGTATTGTCCTCACTAATGTATTGGTCGCCCACATGAAGAACTAATCCTGACTGCAAAATAATTTGATCATTCTCATCGACAATTGTATTATATCCTGATCCCAGTTCATCAATAGTAGGAGATGAAGCTGCCTGGATACAAGGAGAATATGTCGAGAAAAGCAGAAATAGAAAGAATAATGCTGGGAAAAAATGCATGATACCACCTCATTATCTGTAATAATTAACCTCATCATAGTTGTATCATGTCCTCATGGTAACTCCTTTATGTAATAAAGAAGGCATCAATTCAGGGAATAAAAAAGACACGACTATAATAGTCGTGTTCACTGTAATATTAGAGGTCTTATCATCGAAGGAAGTGTTTGTAAAATACGACTAGGATAGATGAAAAAATCCTAAAGTCGTAACGGTATTGCATTCCCTGCGCATCACTTCATTGAGGCTAATTCCAGATAAATTGCAAAGTGCAGCTAGATAAAATAAACTATGACCAAGTTCTTTGGTAAGGACTTCTTTACACTGCTCGCAAGGTTCACCTGATAAATGGGAAGACATAAATTGCTTTAAGTCGCTATATTCAATATCAGCAGGTGCTTGTTGGCGGGTGGCATTTACGGCGACACAGCCGCATTCAGTAACTGTTTTGGCAAAAGCACGATTTACTCGGGCACTTGCTTCTTGGTATTTTGTCATAATATCAAGAATACTGCGATGACGAATTAAGTAGTCATCCACAGCGGTTTGAAAATCAGAGCATTTCTCATCCATTAATAAACACCTCACTTTGATGTTTATTATATAAACTTAACTCTATGATTGTCAATATTTGTACAGGCATGAAATTGAATTTTAAAAAATATGATTTTGTGATCATTACATAATAAATATTTTCAAAATATTCTTAACGGGTAAAAGTAAGTATATAATCAGAGATATTAGGATGTAAACTTCAATAAATCGATTATGAGGTCAAAATTTAATTTGACAATAATTAATATGCTATGCTAAAATATACAATTTTGACAATATCTTTTATTTGTGATATACTGTCTACTATAGGAGTTGATGCTATGTTAGCTATAGGGGACAAAGTCGTGTATCCCATGCATGGTGCAGGTGTCATTGAAGCAATTGAAAAGCATGAAGTGTTTGGGCAACTGCAAGATTACTATATTCTCACTATGCCTTACGGTGGCATGAGAGTGATGATTCCTATGAAGAATGTAGAAAATATTGGACTTAGAGAAGTAATTGACGAAGTTGGAATTAGCAAAGTTGTGGATATATTAAGGGCTACTTCGGTACAGGAAACGGCTAGCTGGAATAAAAGATTTAATTTAAATTTAACAAAGATAAAAACTGGCAGTATCTATGAAGTAGCTGAAGTAGTACGGAATCTTATTCTTCAGGATAATGCAAAAAAGCTTTCAGCTGGTGAGCGGAGGCTGCTAGAAACTGCTAGAAAAATTATGGTAAGTGAATTGGTATTAGCATGTGGTAAGGATTTGGGCAGTATAGAAGAATGGATAGATGAGTTAATGCAAGAAAATACGCCAGGCAACTGACGTATTTTTTTGTTAATGTTAGGATATAATAGATAATGTTTCCAGGAGATCTTAGTTGCGATACTAGACTTGTGGGAATGGAGAAAGTCTTATATAATAAATAAATAGTAAGGGAGGTGTAAGTTTGTTGGACAAAATTTTGCGATTTGTCATTACGTTATTAGCAGCTGTTTCAGGTCTGATGACAGCAAAATGGCTAGGCACCAGTTCCTTTTTATCATCTATGGTGAGTGGCGAATTTTTAAAAGTAGGATTTGTTAGCAGTGATGATACAATCGTTACCATCTTGGTAGCTGTTCTTGGTGGAGTAGCAGGTGGGATTATTGGTTATGTATTGGCACCCTTTTTTATTAAATATTTGTGGCAGTTTACTTATTGGGTAGAAGCCAGGCTTAATAAAATGCCAGTATCTGATGTCATCGCTGGTTCTATAGGACTTGCTGTTGGTTTGATCATTTCGAATTTAATTGGTTCTGCATTTATGCATATTCCGCTTATTGGTAGCTATGTTCCTGGAATTATTAGTATTATCTTAGGATATCTGGGAGTAAATATTGCTATTCATAAAAGAGAAGAAATGATTGGGTTAATGGCGGTTTTTCCTTGGAGAGCAAAAGAGCGGCAGAAAGAAAAGGTCGTTACTAGGCCAAGCTATAAAATCTTAGATACCAGTGTTATTATTGATGGGCGAATTGCTGATATTTGTAAAAGTGGCTTTGTAGAAGGCGTTCTTGTGGTTCCTATGTTTGTATTAGAAGAATTGCAGCATATATCTGATTCCTCTGATTCGTTAAAACGGAATCGCGGGCGCCGGGGTTTAGACATTCTAAATCGTATGCAAAAAGAGCTAGGATTGCATGTAGAAATCAGTGAACAAGATTTTGAAGATACTGTGGAAGTGGATGCAAAGCTTGTTAAACTGGCTCAATTGATGAAAGGTAAGCTGGTTACTAATGATTATAATCTAAATAAGGTTGCTGAGCTGCAAGGCGTAACTGTTTTGAATATTAATGAATTATCCAATTCGGTAAAACCAGTTGTATTGCCAGGAGAAGAAATGGTTGTACATGTTGTAAAGGACGGTAAAGAACTTGGGCAAGGTGTTGGCTATCTTGATGACGGCACAATGATTGTCGTTGATAGTGGTAAAAAACATATGGGGGATACCATTGGAGTATTAGTAACATCTGTATTGCAGACAGCTGCTGGACGAATGATTTTTGCAAAGCCTAAAGGCATTGAAAAAGGCGCTTAAAGCAATCATGTATAATAACGGGAAATGTCTTCGAGATCTGTTGATGAACAGTCTCGAAGACATTTTTTTACGAAAAAGAATCCGCAGGGACGCGGAGTGCGCTGCGGAATACTCTTTTGCACTATTAATTATTGTTCTCTGCGGTTGGAACCTCTGTTTTATATGTTAAAAGAAGTAGCATTTTTCTATCGCTAGGCTAATGAAGGTAATATGACTTGGCAAGATAAAGAATTTCTAATAGAATAAGAAAGAGTAATTTATTGCTTTAAAAGAGGTTATTTGGCAACAATAATCGAACAATAAGATATAATAAGTGATGATGTATTTATGGGAAAGGCAGGATAATATAGTGGTTACAGTGATTATACCAGCTGCAGGGCAGGGAAAAAGGATGATGAGGGGAGGCAATAAAGTATTTTTGCCGCTCGTTGATATGCCTGTATTATTACATAGTGTGCTAACTTTTTCAGCCTGTTCTAAGGTGGATAATTTAGTAGTTGTTGTTGCCCCTGATGAAGTGGATCAAGTGCAAACGATGTTATGTAATTTAACCAGCATTAAGCCTTGGAAAGTCGTGGCAGGTGGTAGAGAACGGCAGCATTCTATTGCAAATGCGATTAAGGTAGTTCCTAGCACAACAAAAACAATTCTAGTGCATGATGGTGCCAGACCTCTTATAACGGAAGAATGCATTACTAACGTCATTCAAGCTTCTGTTATTCATAAGGCGGCTGTAGTTGCTGTAGCTGTAAAAAATACAATTAAAACGGTAGATGAAGATGGCTGGGTTACAGGTACGCTAGAGCGTCACAAGTTGTGGTCAGTACAAACTCCACAGGGATTTGATGCTCGTTTATTACGTAAAGCATATGAGCAAGCTGAGAAGGATAATTTTGTTGGTACAGATGATGCTTCTCTTGTTGAGAGACTGGGCGTAAGGGTTAAGATTGTATGTGGCTGTTACGATAATCTAAAGGTTACAACTCCAGAGGATTTAACAATAGCTGAGGCATTGCTAAAGGAACGAAAAAGCATTTTAGATAGTAAAGGTTGTGACAACAACGAAATGATACGCGTTGGTATGGGATATGATGTCCATAAATTGGTGGAGAGCCGTAAATTAATACTTGGTGGTGTAGAGATACCCTACGAATTAGGATTAGCTGGTCATTCTGATGCAGATGTATTGCTTCATGCGATAAAAGATGCTCTTTTAGGAGCGGCAGCACTAGGTGATATTGGCAGGCATTTCCCTGATACAGATATGCAATATAAGGGAGTATCTAGCCTCCTCTTGCTAAAGCGGGTGGGGGAAATTCTTGCTGAGCATGGTTATCTGGTACATAATTTGGATGCAACCATTGTGGCGCAAAGACCTAAAGTAGCAATGTATATTCCAGAAATGAATTGTAATATTGCTGCCGCTCTTGGGGTTAAGATCGGGCAAATCAATGTAAAAGCTACTACAACAGAAGGGTTGGGGTTTGCAGGTAAGGGAGAAGGCATCGCAGCCTATGCTGTAGCATCAATCCTGCAAATATAATAAATAATCAACATAAAACTGCCAGCCTGATAAAAGGGCTGGCAGTTATTTTTTCTAATAGGGAAATTGCACATTTTCATTTAGCCGGGCATCATGGAGTTAAACATGGTAGAACCTGCCCGACCCAGGTATATACCACAAATGGTAGATAAAACACTCAGCATAATAATGATTAATATGCTGTTTGTAGTAAAACCATTTGCAAGATATAAAACTAGGATCGCAATGGACAAGACCTGAAGGACGGCGCCAACAATTGCCTTGCGCACCAGGAGTGGTGTTTTTAATTTTTTAAAGCGAATTTTTCCGTCGATTAAGCCTGTAATAAAACCTAGTAGTACAGAGAACGGGAAAGCGAGGATGGAAAGTTTAGCAGCAATAAGGAATTCTCCCCGCAATGGATCTTCTATCCAGAAGGAAAGACTTAGCATGAAAAAGATGACGGCGATAAAGACTTGAGGAAAATGCACACTGATTGGATGAAGATGCTGATCGATAATAAATGTGCGGCGAGGAGAAACCTTCTTAGTGTAAGGTTCAAAGACTGTCTTTGGTAAGCCGCAAGCAGGGCATAAGTCTTCCACGTGGTTTTCGTCCATAATAAATCCACAGGCTTTACATCTGACATACGTTTTCATGTTATTACCTCCTACTAATGTTCTTAACATGCTGAAGTTTACCTATTATTAATAATTCATGATGTAGTTATATTTTTCCTGTATTTTTGCAAAAATAAAGTAGAAATAAGGAGTAATTGTATAAAATTTGTGAATTGATACATATTATAAATAATCTGGATGTTATGTAGCGAGGATCTAAATCTAGGAGGAGTATGTATGCGCAGAAGAATATGTATGTTGCTTATGATAACAGCATTAGTCTGGCCGAGCGCAGCACTGGCTGCAGATTATGTGGTGAATATAAATTTGGTACGTCAAGAAGATGGCACGACATGCGGCGAGCTTTGGTATAAAAACCAGATCGTCTGGCGGCTGGCTATTTTAGGTGATGGAGCTAAGCCAGTATCGGCGTTCCCTAATGCAAGGACGACATTTATAGCCCCGGATTTGGTGGATGGATTATTTGTGATAAAAGTGGAGTAAAATCAGCATTGGCACTTGGGGTATAAGACCACGAGTGCCAAAAGCTTTTTTTGCATTAATATAGAGAATCTGCTAGAATTATATGGAACTAACTATATACATGATGGCTAGAAAGACGTTTTGGAGGGGAATTTGCATGTTACAGCAGGACATACGAGTGCGATTTGCACCAAGCCCGACGGGACCTTTTCATATTGGAGGCGCTCGCTCGGCACTGTTTAATTGGTTATTGGCAAAAAAGTATAATGGCAAATTCATTATGCGAATTGAGGATACGGATTTAGAGCGTTCGACAAAAGAATCAGAAGAAAATATTAAAGAAGCGCTGCAATGGTTGGGAATCACCTGGGATGAAGGCACTGATGTAGGCGGAGAATATGGACCTTATCGCCAAACTGAACGTTTGGATATATATCGCACTTATACAAAACAATTATTAGATGAGGGGAAAGCGTATCATTGTTATTGTAGTGAGGCAGAACTGGATGAGGAACGTCAGCTGCAATCGGAGAAGGGGGAAACTCCTCACTATGGCGGTAAATGTTTGCATCTTACTCAAGAAGAGAAAGATTGTTTCCTCGCTCAAGGCCGTAAGCCTACAGTACGTTTTCATGTTCAAGAAAATCAGCAAATTATTTTTAAAGATATGGTGCGGGATACGGTGAACTTTGATTCGAATGGTGTGGGGGACTTTGTGATTGTGAAATCAGATGGCATTCCCGTATATAATTATGCCGTAGTGATTGATGATGCGTTAATGAAAATCACCCATGTAATTCGCGGAGAAGAACATTTATCTAATACACCTAGACAAATCGTATTATACGAAGCTCTTGGCTTTACACCACCGACATTTGGTCATATTTCCCTGATCTTAGGTGCAGATCGTACGAAAATGAGTAAACGTCATGGTGCCACTTCTGTTGAGAAATACCGAAATTTAGGCTACTTACCAGAAGCGATTGTAAACTTCTTGGCTCTCTTAGGCTGGTCGCCTGGTGGCGAAAAGGAATTTTTCTCTTTAGAAGAATTAATTGAAGAATTCTCTATGGAACGAGTAGCGAAAAATCCTGCAGTTTTTGATGTGGATAAATTAAATTTTATTAGCGCTCAATATATTAAGAAAGCACCTCCAGAAGTAATTACAGAACTTGCTCTGCCTCATCTAAGACAAGCTGGGTATATTGGTGAGGACTTGTCTGCCAAAGATCTGGAATGGCTGACACAGGTTGTGGCGTTATTGCAAGAGTATATTAGTTATGCAGCAGAAATCGTGAATCATATTGATATTTTCTTTACAGAACAAGTTGAATTTGAAAATGCGGAAGCTGCTGATGTTCTACGCGATGCAGATGTTCCTGCTGTGATCAAGAGTTTTTGTGAAAAATTACAAGGACTAGATGTTGTAGATGCTCCCAGTGTTAAAGCACTTTTAAAAAGTATCACAAAAGAATTAAAATTAGGCGGTAAAAAGGTATTTATGCCTCTGCGGGTTGTAGTAACAGGTAAAATGCATGGTCCGGATTTAGACAAAATAATTGCTTTAATTGGCAGAGAAAAAATCTTAAATAGAATAGCGTGTACATTAGCTAAAATCTAATTGACACACCTATCCTCTCTTAGTATAATTTCATAATAAGGTAAAATGAAGAGTAAAAATAGCTTAAGTAGATATCATCTTATGGAGTAACCAAATTTGGTGATGCTGCATACATATATAAGAAATGTAATGATTGGGAAAAGTAAGTGTAAATCTGCCATCCAGAGAAGTATCGTCACCGGCTGAGAGCGGTACTAGGAAAGAGACACCCAAAATGCACCCATGAACAAGTTGGCTGAATGTATAGTAGAGTAGGCCAATTCGGTAGCAACCGTTATTTTGCGTCTAAGAGGTATTAATACCTAAGCAGAGTGGAACCACGGACCACTGTCTCTGTATGAGATGGTGGTCTTTTTTTGTTCATATTTATTAAGAGGGAGGAACATCCTATGTTTGCACGGTTACAAAAGGATATTAGGGTGGTATTTGAACGTGATCCGGCAGCAAGAACAGTGTGGGAAGTATTGCTCTGCTATCCTGGACTTCATGCGATTTGGCTGCATCGCATTGGGCATTATTTTTATAAGCGAGGGTGGGTTGTGTTTCCTCGTATGATCTCTAATATAGCGAGATTTATAACGGGAATTGAAATTCACCCCGGTGCTACCATTGGGGAAGGATTATTTATTGATCATGGTACAGGTATTGTTATTGGTGAAACAGCTGAATTAGGGGAGAATGTGACATTGTACCAAGGTGTAACCTTGGGAGGCACTGGGAAGGAAAAAGGCAAACGCCATCCTACAATTGGAAACAATGTGGTAGTTGCCAGCGGTGCAAAGGTATTAGGATCTTTTACTGTAGGAGATAATTCTAAAATTGGTGCAGGCTCCGTTGTTCTAAAGGCAGTACCTCCCAATTCCACCGTAGTAGGTATTCCTGGGCAAATTGTGTGGCATAATGGTAAAAAGGTAAATGGGATTGAGGTTATTGATTTGCAGCATGATGATTTACCAGATCCAGTACAGGAAATGATGCAGTGTTTGCAGCATCATATGTTCAAAATGGAAGAACGAATTGATCTTTTAGAAGAGGAGCTAAGAAAAAATGGCATTAAAAGTATATAATACGATGACTAGGCAAAAAGAAGAGTTCATACCTCATGAAGCTGGAAAAGTTAAGATGTACGTCTGTGGGGTAACGCCTTATAATCATCCGCATATTGGGAATGCCAGACCTTTTATTACTTGGGATGTAATAAAACGCTATCTTGAGCACTGTAGATACGAAGTTTTTCATGTGCAAAATTTTACAGATGTTGATGATAAAATCATTAAAGCGGCTAATGCCGAAGGTGTGACTTGGGATGTGATTGCTAACCGTTACATTGCCTCTTATTTTGAGGTAATGGATAAATTAAACATTCGACGGGCTGATATCTATCCAACGGTATCCGATCATATGTCAGAAATTATTAACATTGTTGAAGGTCTAGTAGCAAAAGGTTATGCTTATATTGTTGATGGTGACGTATATTACAGTGTTGAAAAATTTAATGACTATGGGAAATTAAGCGGTCGAGACATTGAAGACATGAAAGCTGGCGCCAGAGTAGATGTAGATGAGCGTAAACATCATCCTATGGATTTTGCCTTATGGAAAAGTGCTAAGCCTGGTGAGCCAGCTTGGGAAAGTCCTTGGGGAAAGGGACGACCAGGTTGGCACATTGAATGTTCGGCAATGTCTTTGAAATATCTGGGAAATAGCTTTGATTTTCATGGTGGTGGCAGTGATTTGATTTTTCCTCACCATGAAAATGAAATTGCCCAGTCGGAAGCTTTTGTGGAAGAAAATCAGCCTTTTGTCCATTATTGGCTTCATAATGGTTTTATTACTGTAAATGAAGAAAAGATGAGTAAGTCGTTAGGAAATTTCTTTTTAGTAAAAGATATCTTAGAGCATTACTCCCCGGAAGTATTACGTTTTTTTGTTCTGTCTACTCATTATCGCAGCCCTCTTGATTTTAGTGATGAGCGCTTATCAGAAGCACAGCGGAGTTTAGAACGGTTACGTACAGCTGTAGAAAATGTGCTGCAATTGGAAAAAATTCCAGATGCTGCGAATAATAATAAAGCAGATGAATTGGTAAAAGTGGCAAAGCTGGCAGAAGAAGATTTCTGTAAAGCTATGGATGATGATTTTAATACGGCATTAGCCATTAGCGTAATGTTTGGTTTAGCTAAGGAAATAAATGTATATTATAATGGCGTGATTGCCGGAAAAGTACAGCACACTATTAAGGGTTATACCGCTCTTCGTGAAACATATTTTATGATGGCAAATATCATAGGAATATTTGTACAGGAGCAGACGGGTAAAGTGGATGACAGCCAAGAACTGGTGGAACAATTAATGGATATTATCATTGAGATTCGGCAACATGCAAGGGAGAATAAGAATTGGGCGGTGGCCGATAAAGTTCGTGACAGCCTAGGGGCAGTGGGGATTATTCTAGAAGATTCTCCTCAAGGCGTTAGGTGGAAAAAACGATGAAATTTGATCAGTTCCAGTTTTTGCTGAATAATGTCTTTCAAGAAAACGAGGGGGAGGGGCCTCCCCCCATAAAATACCAAAATGTACCTGTGGAGCGTTTACATCCTTTGGTTCTTGCTTATGTGGGGGATGCATATTTTACACTCTATGTGCGTACAACATTGCTGGCTTATGAGCAAAATAAGGTTAGAGTATTACATACTCTTGACTCTAAAATTGTATCAGCCACCATGCAGGCAGTAGCATATCAGTCATTGGAAAGTCAGCTAACCGAGCAGGAAATGAGTATTGTCAAACGAGGGCGGAATGCAAAATCGACTGTTCCCAAAAGTGCTACGGTTGCTGAATATCGTAATAGTACAGGCTTTGAGGCGTTGTTAGGTTATTTATATTTAGGAAAAAATTACGAGCGTTTGTCAGAACTTGTGGAAAAAGCATTTGCTGTTATTGCCCGGGAAATGACAAAGACTGCCAAGAATAGTGGGGAGAAGAAATGAAAGTAAAATTGATATCTCATACTCCTGAACCAGAGCGAATGGTAGCGATGTCGGCAAGACTTTGCTATTCACCAGTTGGAGCAGAGGAACTAGTAGAAAATATGTCTAATGTTCAGGTTGAGAAATTGGTAAGTAAGATTGTCGAAATGGAGCATTTATCCACATTAGAACATGTAAGTTTTACCTTCGCAATTGAAGGTGTATCTCGAGTATTAACTCATCAGCTGATTCGTCATCGTATTGCCTCTTATTCGCAGCAATCTCAGCGGTATGTTAGTGAACATGATTTTGAATATATTATGCCTCCTGCTGTAGCAGCCAATGAAATTGCTAAAGCAAAATTTGAGGAGCTGATGGGGACAATTCAAAGTACATATAATGAATTAGTAGAATTAGGGGTTCACAAGGAAGATGCAAGATATTGCTTAGCGAATGCTGCGGAAACTAAAATTGTAGTAACGATGAACGCCAGAACCTTACTACATTTTTTTGAATTGCGCTGCTGCGTAAGAGCACAGTGGGAAATTAGAAGTTTAGCAGAGCTTATGCTCAAGGAAGTAAAAAAAGTTGCTCCGCTGCTTTTTAAAAAGGCTGGACCAACTTGTATAACAAGCAATTACTGTGGTGAAGGTGATCTAACTTGCGGTCGCTTAGCAGCTATGCAAGGAAGTACTAAATCATAATTTTAATGGAAATGAACCACAAAGACACAATACCGCGGTCGCGGTACACAAAGGAACTAACGGCTGTACATCCCTTTGTGTTCTTTGCGTCTTTGTGGTTTATTTTGTATCCTTTCTAGACGGTAGGCAAGAGTACCAAAGCAGGATTTTTTGGTTCCGTGGTGTAATTTAGTTATAAGCAAATGATCGGTACACATACCTAGCAGCAAATAAGGGAAAAATAGATGTCGTAAATGGTAAATGAAAGGGGATATATAATGGCCGAATTAGAAGAGTTTATTATGGGACGTAATAGTGTGATGGAGGCCTTAAAAAGTGGCCGTCCAATTAATAAAATATTCGTGGCAAAAGGAGAAAGACAGGGGTCAATTCGTGAAGTAATTGCATTGGCTCGTGAGAGGCGTCTTATCATACAAGAGGTAGAAATGAATAAGTTAGATGGGATGACAGATGGACAAAAGCATCAGGGGATCGTAGCGAGTATACCGCCTGTAGCTTATGCGGAACTGGATGATATCTTAGCCAAAGCCACAGCAACTGACCAAACACCATTTCTTGTTCTCTTAGATGAATTAGAAGATCCTCATAATGTAGGAGCAATTTTGCGTACGTCGGATGCGGCGGGAGTGCATGGTGTGCTGATGCCAAAAAGGCGCAGTTGTCCTTTATCAAGTACAGTAGCTAAAACTTCAGCTGGTGCAGTAGAATATGTACCAGTGGCCAGAATTGGCAATGTTTCTCAAACCTTGGAAGAGTTAAAAAAAGCAGGAATGTGGATTGTCGGTGCTGATATGGATGGAGAAAAAAATTATTATGAGGCAGACTTGACAGGCCCCATTGTGGTAGTGGTTGGTAATGAGGGCAAGGGGATGGGACGTTTGACCAAAGAACATTGTGATTTTGTAGTCCGAATTCCTATGCTTGGCAAAATTAGTTCTTTAAACGCCTCGGTTGCCTGTTCATTACTTTTATATGAGGTTGTCAGGCAGCGGGAGATGAAAAATAAGTGAAAAAAACGTGGTTAGGGATGACCGCGCTGGGGATTTTGGTCGTAGTTATTATCCTTTTTTCTTGGTATCCTAAGGTATATAAAGGTGTAATACTAGAAGGCGTGGATATTAGTGGATATAGTCGGGAAGAGGTAGTTCAACTATTGTCATCATGGCAAACTAAGTATCATAAGAAGTCAATTATAGTGCAGTATGGTGATATAAAATCAGATGTAGATGCTGAAAATATTGACTTGGATATTGACACGAATGCTACACTGGATCAAGTTTGGAATTACGGGCGAAGCGGGTCTTGGTGGGAAAGAGTACTAAATATTAAGAATGGCTGGGAAAAAGGCTATCCTGTCCTTCTGACCATACAGTATAATGAAGGTAAACTAGAGACTTTAATCAAACAATGGGGAGATGCGATTGAGCGTCCGCCTCATAATGCGGTGATCAATTTGTGGACTGGGACAATTGTTCCTCATGAGATAGGATATGCTTTAGATCGTGATGCTTTGCGTCCCCTAATTCTGGATGCATTTAAAGGCTCCGATCGCGCTGAGATAACCTTGCCAGTGAAAGTAATCCAGCCCAAAGTAACTATGGAAGACATTACTAAAGCAGGTATGAAGGAAATCCTAAGCAGTTATACGACAACTTTTAATAGTGGAGATGCCAACCGTACAGATAATATCAAACTAGCTGCTTTGAATACCAATGGAACCATTGTATACCCTGGAAAGATCTTTTCTTTTAATGAAATAGTAGGACCGCGAGAAATAGAGTATGGATTTAAAGAAGCGTTAGAAATTGTTGATGGTGAATTTGTCCCAGGCATTGGAGGAGGAATATGCCAAGTTTCTTCTACGCTATATAATGCTGTTCTTTTGGCAAATTTAAAAATTATTGAAAGGTCCAATCATTCAAAGCCCCTTAGTTATGTGCCCTTAGGCCGGGATGCTACAGTTGCATATGGTGCGCTGGATTTTCAGTTCATGAATAATACTAAAGAGCCTTTGCTGATTTTAGCAGAAGTGGAAGATAATAAATTGGTAGTTGGAATTTTGGGGCCGCATCCTTTAGAGGAAAAGGTAGAAATTCAACATGAAAATCAGAAAACAATACCGCCGGTCATTGCCAAGAAAGAGGATGATAATTTATATGTGGGGGAAACAGTGGTAGAAGAAGAAGGAAGACCTGGTCATGCATTAACAACCCTCAGAGTTGTATGGTTAAAGGGAAGACAGATTTCCAAAGAAGTATTGTCAAAAGATGTATATCAGGGAGAGGATACGATAGTCAAAGTAGGCACGAAGAAGCCTCCTACTGCAGATAAGGTTGATAAGAAGGAAAAGTTAAATAACCATATGGACTAGTAAATACAGTTTAGGCAAAGGCTATGGGAGATTTTTATGAAAAATATTCTACTGGTTGATGGGTATAATATAATTCATGCTTGGCCAGAACTGAGTGCTCGAAAAGATAATTTGGAAGATGCTCGGGATAAATTAATTGATATGATGGCCAGTTATGGTGCCTTTCAAGATTTGGCAGTTACGATTATTTTTGATGCAAATGCAGTAAGCGGTGCTGCCGTATTTGAGAATGTCATTGGACACGTATCTGTCATCTATACGCAGGAGGGTGAAACTGCAGATAGTCATATCGAAAGAATGGCATATGATATGGTGCGGCAGCAAAAGTTAGTGTATGTGGTTACATCCGATTGGGTGGAACAGATGGTTATATTAGGAGCTGGAGCATATCGCATTTCCGCCAGGGAACTTTTACAAGATGTGAAGAAAGTCAATAAGCTAATCAAGGACGGTTTTAGTGAGTCACAGCTCATTAATAGGAGGCATGAATTAGAGAATCGCTTAAATAGTGATGTGGTTCAACGCTTACATGAACTACGTAAACAGGTGTAGTTGGACAAGTTAAGCTTGACGAAATAGAGAACTGTGAGGTATAATTTGCTTTGAAGTGGCATGTACACATAACTTAGAGCACTAATCCTTTAGTGCATTTTCTTTTTGTGAATGTGTGGCAATTTGAAAGTGGGGGCGATGCGATGCGTTTTAATACTCAATGCGATTTGTATGGCTCATTTGAAAATATGAGTGACGAAGAAATTGTGCTTGATGCCAAAGAAAGTGATAATACAATCGCACTCGACTACTTGATTAACAAGTATCGCAATTTCGTTCGGGCGAAAGCCAGATCATATTTTCTGATTGGTGCTGACCGCGAAGATATTATCCAAGAAGGAATGATTGGATTATATAAGGCTATTCGTGATTTTCGTACTGATAAGCTTTCTTCTTTTCGTGCTTTTGCTGAACTCTGTGTGACGCGCCAGATTATTACGGCGATTAAAACAGCTACTAGACAAAAGCATATACCTTTGAACTCATATGTATCTTTAAATAAACCGATTTACGATGAAGATTCAGATAGAACGTTGCTAGATGTATTATCAGGTTCTAAGATATCCGATCCTGAAGAATTGGTCATTAGTAGAGAAGAATTTATTGATATTGAAGAGAAAATGGGAGAGATATTAAGCGATCTTGAGTGGAAAGTACTTATGGCTTATCTTGATGGAAAGTCCTATCAGGAAATAGCTGTAGAATTGGATCGCCATGTTAAGTCAATCGACAATGCTCTTCAACGTGTAAAACGTAAGTTGGAGAGATACTTGGATAACCGTGGGGATGACAGTGATATCCAAGACATGTACAAAGGGCTTGCAGGATTTGGCAAAGAAGCTCAAGGATTGGCTGGTTATGGTGACAAGAACAATGATTGATATTATGAGGAAAGCATAGTCTAAAGCTCTGTTTTTCTATCTTATGGAATACTGAAGCTTGTTTCATTCTGCATATAAAAATGAAATAGTGTGCTCTGACAGATTTGGCTTAGGCCAAATCTTTTTTATGTGCAAAAAAATATAATAAACCGCAAAGGCTGAGATTGAAAT
>CAMKSY010000030.1 GCA_946415545.1 uncultured Pelosinus sp.
TCCTAAGGCCATGGCAGCCCCTGCGTGAGCTAATTCATGCCAGAGAACTGCACTAAAAACAAGAAGTACTTTCACCATCATACCTGCAAAAGAGAAGAATAAGATCATTGCAATAAACCAATAACTCACAATTAAATCTATCCCTGCTACATTAGCAACCCGCAATCAACTCACTTCTCCTCTCCCTTAAAAAGCTCTCCTTTTAACCGGGTAGCAGGATCAATGGCCTTACCGTTTTCCCGCACCTCAAAATAAAGCAAAGGTCCAGTTACCATGCCGCTTTTACCTACTTTAGCAATAATCTGTCCTTGACTAATCGCATCTCCTTGCTGAACAAGAACTTCTCCTAAGTGACCGTACACAGTTTCAACCTCCTGACTATGTTCGATGATTACTAGCTTTCCTAATTGGGCACTATCCGTAATCATTTTTACCTTACCAGGAGCAGCTGCTTGCACACTCGTTCCTAAAACAGCCTCCATATCAATTCCTTCATGCATTTTTTCTTGCTTTAATACTGGATCAACGCCCCAGCCAAATGGAACTATAATTTTCCCTTTAACAGGCGCATGCATATACAATAGTGGATCTGCAGGTTTGGATATTGTAGTTTGAACTTTTTTGAGTATTGAAAGATCTAAATTATCCGGAGCCGCACTAATGATTTTTTCCACTACATAATTCACATCTGTTTGCACTGTTAAGGTATAACGAACTCCGTCATCCAGGATTCTTCCTATAGCCGTTTCCGATATATGAGCACAATATACAATTGCAAACAAAATACCTGCTATAAGTGTCTTTTTAAGCCAAGTATAGTTCACCTCTTCCTCTGGATATTGCCAGGAATAGTCCGTTTCCCTTGTTTCGCCCCATCGATTCTTTTTCAACTTATTCCATAGCTTTGCCATATCGCACCCCCACATCAGAACCTATTACTATAGAATATATGAGAAAAGGAATGCAATATATGCTTAGAATTTCAAAGAGGATGCACCTAACGGCGCATCCTCTTGCTTCTTCTAAGCCTTCTGAAACTTAATAAAAAATACTTTAAAACATAATTTTTTGTCTACGCATATAGATATTTAGTAATATGCCAATACTAATCAAATTCGTAGTAAGAGCACTAACTCCGTAGCTCATTAAAGGCAGAGGGATACCGGTTACCGGCATAATACCAGCAGTCATCCCTACATTCACTAATACGTGAAACGTCAACATAGAGGTAATTCCAGTCGCTAGTAATGTCCCAAAATTATCTTTTGCTTCACCAGCGATTTTTACACCCCGATATAGAAGAATAAAATATAGTAATAGAATTAAAACCGCTCCGATGAAACCAAGTTCCTCACCAATCACAGCAAAAATAAAATCGGTATGATTCTCCGGTAAAAAGTTCAACTGGCTTTGAGTACCGCCAAAAAGTCCTTTACCAAATAACATTCCTGATCCAATGGCAATCTTGGATTGTATAATATGATAGCCAGACCCTAATGGATCAACATTGGGATCAATAAATACAGACAATCGCATTTTTTGATAGTCTTTTAAGAAATGCCAAAATATAGGTAAGAAAGCAGCACCTGCACCAAAAATCATCATTAAATGTTTGCTCTTAATCCCTGCAATAAAAAGCATACCAAATAAAATAGCTAAAAACACAAGAGAAGTCCCAAGATCAGGCTGCTTTAGAATTAACAAAAATGGTACACCTACGTATAAAAAAATGGGTATCAAATCTTTAAATGAATTTAGTTTCCCTGTTCTTTTGTCCAGCATGTCTGCTAATGCAATAATCATAATTAGCTTGGAGAACTCAGAGGGCTGCAAGCTAATAGGACCTATTTGTATCCATCTTTGGGCACCAAGAGCCGATTGACCTATAAACATCACTGCCAGTAACATGACTAGATTGATACCATACAATCCATTAGCGAATTTACTTAATACTTTATAGTCAAAATTCAATAGAATAATGATAAAAATCACATTAAATAATGCAAACAATCCCTGACGTTCAACATACCAATATCGTTCTTCACCGGGTGTATTGATATGAGTAGCACTGCCAATTATTATTAAACTTATCAAAACCAGCAACACTGTTGTGGTTATTGTAACAAAATCTAGATTTCGTAATAAACGCCGATTTAACATACCTTACACATACCTTCCATATCAAGTCATTCTTTATTATAATATCATTTCCCAATTTCGTCCACTTAAAAGGCGCAGTATAGTATACTGCGCCTAATGGTAATTTTTATACAATAATGAAACCACTCTCATTTATAAGTAAAAAGCAGCTCTGCTTGCTTATCTTTTTGACATAGCGCCTCTTTTCATACTGGTTACTGGAATATTAGCAACAAGCGTTACAGATGATTCAGTATGAGTAAGATTCACTTCCATGCATTTTTCATTAATATCCATATAATTTGATATGGCTTTAAACATATCATCCTTTAATGTTTCCATCAATTGGGGAGAAACATTAACCCTATCATGAACCAGTACCAATCGTAATCTTTCTTTGGCAATGTCTTTTGAAGAATTAGAATCTTTGCCAAAAAGTTTTTGAATCAATTCAAGCATTTTTATTCCTCCCTTAAAAATTAAATATTTTTTTTAATTTATTAAAGAAACTAGTATTATCCTCAATTAGCATTAGAGGCACATTTTCGCCCATTAAACGTCGAACAATATTCTTATATGCTGTACTTGCTTGAGAGATAGGATTAACAACTGCTGGTTCTCCTCGATTAGTGGAAACAACAATATAATCATCCTCTGGTATAATGCCTAATAAATCGATGGCTAAAATTTCAATAATATCATCGATATTCATCATATCGCCTTTTTTTACCATGCGGGGGCGAATACGATTCACAATCAATTTAGGATTATGTTTCCCCTCTGACTCTAATAAGCCAATAATACGATCAGCATCACGTACTGCTGATACCTCAGGCGTGGTCACAATAATCGCCCGATCAGCACCAGCTATTGCGTTTTTGAAGCCCTGCTCTATACCAGCAGGACAGTCAATAATCACAAAATCAAAATCTTGTTTTAATTCATCACACAATTGTTTCATTTGTTCTGGAGTTACTGCATTTTTATCGCGTGTTTGAGCTGCAGGTAAAAGATAGAGAGATTCATAACGTTTATCCCGAATTAACGCTTGCTTTAATCGACAATTTCCATCTGTAACATCTACTAAGTCATATACAATCCGATTCTCAAGTCCCATCACTACATCTAAATTACGAAGTCCAATATCTGCATCAACTAACACTACTTTCTTTCCCTGCAATGCGAAACCAGTACCCAGGTTGGCTGAAGTCGTAGTTTTTCCAACGCCGCCTTTACCTGATGTTATTACGATAACTTCCCCCATATAGATCCTCCTATATATACAGACCAATGCAAAGCTTTAGTCTGCTTTACTTATGCTTGTAACTTGTGCATCTCATCTTTTTGCATACTAACTGTTTTTATAATGACAATCCCATCTTCAATAAGTGCGACCTCAGCTTGATCAGGCTGATCCAAATGATCTGGCGCTCTGGCAATTAGTCCAGCAATTCTAATTTGCGAAGCTAATAAACGCTGGGCTGTAATCGTAGCTCCTATATCTCCGTACGCCCCTGCATGCACCACGCCTCGGCATGTCCCGTTTATAACAATATCTCCGCCAGCTATTACTTCAGCACCAGGATTTACATCACCATCAATAACTACGGCCCCCTGATGGATAACTTCTTGACCGCTGCGTATGGTTTTCGCAACAACTAGCGGTTCTATGCCCTTAGGCTCAAACATTACAATATCATCTGCGCACTCGTCATTAACTTCACGAAAGACTAAACCATAGCCAGCCAGCAATTTACTTAATTCTTCCTGCTCTTGAAAAGAAAGATTACGTACCTTGGCTGGTACTTCCACCATTGTCCCTCGCGAGAAAAAATCAACTGCCGATTCTAATTTAACTGCTAAATTTTCTAAAAGTATTTCAAATTCTACAGATGCATCAAGTACTAACTGTAAACCATTTCTGCTACCTTTAAATATTACATATTCTCGCATGTCCATCTCCCAAGTCTTCTTACAGGTTACATATATCTGCCACTAAGAATTCGCGCTTTTCGTCAATAATCCTGCCAAATTTAAGAAGTTAATTTTAAAATCCAAAATACAGGACAATACGACTATTAGGGATCAAAAAAGAAAACTATCTTGCTGATTCCTTAACTCACAACAAGATAGTCCTTTTTTTAAAATGTAAACATTTTTCTATAATGCTGTCTGCGGCTTATGAGTCTGCTGCGCTTCTGCAGGAACTTGGTTCAAATTAAAAGCAGCCTCCAGAATCTTTCTGGCAATTGGTGCAGCAGATCCTGCACCAAAGCCCCCTTGTTCTACAATTACAACAACTACAATTCGAGGATCCTCATAAGGACCATATGCGATAAACCAGCCATGATCACTGCCATGAGAATTTTCTGCTGTACCGGTTTTCCCAGCGATGGCTATGGGAAAGTCACGAAATGCTTGAGCAGCAGTACCGCCTTCAAGAGCAACATCTCGAAGTGACTCTCGAATAAGGTTGAGGTTCCGATCCGATAATTGTATCCTTCCCACTTCCTCAGGAGCAAAGGTCTTGATAACTTCTCCTTTATCGGAGCTAATTTTACTGACTAAATAAGGACGATACCGATATCCACCATTCGCAATTTCACTCATTAAGACAGCAACCTGCAAAGGAGTCGTTAGTTGAAACCCTTGTCCAATAGCCGCATCAAAAGTCTCGGATAAATACCATTCCTCACCATATACTTTCTCTTTATAACGCTGATTTGCAACCAGACCTTCTGATTCACCTTGCAAATTAATGCCCGTTGTGACCCCTAAGCCAAACATACGCGCATATTTCTCTAAATTATCAATGCCTAAGCGATTACCCATTTCATAAAAATAAACATTGTCAGACTTAGTCAGCGCTTCTTTGAAATTAATCCACCCTAGGGCTTCTCCTTCAGCATTTCCTTTGGCAATGATCCAGTGTTTCCCCGTATCTAAGATTTTTTCTTCAGGAGTCACCTTACCAAGTTCTAAGGCTGCGGCACCTGTTATCAGTTTAAAAGTAGACCCGGGTGGATATTCTCCTGAAATGACTTTGTTATTCATCGGATTATTTGGATTTTCATTTAACGCTTTCCAATCCTTGCTAGAAATCCCACCTGAAAATAAATTAGGGTTAAAAGCTGGCCTACTTACCATCGCCAGAATTTCTCCGGTTTTTGGATTCATCGCAATAGCCGCTGCTGCTTTTGCATTCCGAAACTCACTCTTTGTCTGCAAATATGTAAGTTGTTCGTCAATTGCAACTTCAGCTGCTTTTTGTATTTTATAATCAATGGTTAATGTTAGGTTTTTCCCCGGCACAGTTTCCTTTCGTCCTAATACATTGACAGGACGACCGGTTACATCCACTTCAACTTGATTCCCTCCATCTATTCCACGCAGTTCACGATCGTATACTTTCTCTAAGCCAAATTTACCAATTATATCGCCGCTCTTATACTCATTGGATTTTTCTTTTGCCTTCTCCAATTCTACATCATTAATTTCACTGACATAACCAAATACGTGAGCAGCTAACTCATTATTAATATAATTGCGAATCGGTTGAATTTCAATTACTACCCCTGGCAATTCTGCACGACGTTCTTCAATCTTTGTTACAATATCTGGACCAATATCTGATTTTATACGAATCGGCTCAAATTTGCCACTATGTTGACTCAGCTTCTTCTTAATTTCATCAGGATTTATATTTAAGATACTGGCTACTTTAACGATAATATCATCAGGAACGGGCCCGGAAATCGGTAGTAATGAAACGGCAAAACCAGGGCGATTCGAGACAAGAGGAATGCCATTTCGATCATAAAACATACCGCGAGGAGCCATTATAGGAGCAAGTCTGATGCGATTACCATCTGCTTTTTCTCCATAATATTTCCCCTGGACGACTTGCAAATATCCTAAACGACTAACCAAAGCTACAAATACTAAAAGAATAATAATTGACAGTACATCCAGTCTGTAATTTGATCGTTTTACCAGCATGATGACATCCTCCTTTCTTCCCTAATTTAAAAACTTAAAACAGGACTTGGCTAGTGCCAAGTCCTGTTGATACAGACGAAAGCCATAGACCTTATTGTACTTTATTCTGCAGTAAATTTAATCAAGCGATATACCGCATGATGTATGGGAACTGCCACAAGTAAATTATAGCCGATAAGAGGCATTAAATTCTGTGTTATTGCAGCAATTAAATCAACCTTGTAGCCGAAAATCATCAGCAACGATATCCCAGCTAAACCATTAAATATCGTTGCAACAAACGTAGCTAAAATTGGCAACAGTACATGTTCTTTAAACACTTTGCGTTCTGCCAAACCAAAGAGATAGCCAGTTGATAATTTCGATAATGTTCCAATTCCGAAAATACCACCAGAAACCAAATCTTGTAATAACCCTGCAAAAAAGCCAACACCGACCCCATTCTCTTTACCCGACAATAAGGCATAAGATACTACAATGATCAATAATACATCAGGAAAAACACCCCGAATTGATATAAGAGGTATCAGCGTAGACTGTATAATAATCGTTATTAGAAGTACGCCCCCCCATATGAATATATTCATTGTCTTACTCCCTGATCAGGCACTGTTGTTTTTCCTGAAGTATCAGGAGATACAATTGGAGCTGTCGGAGGCAAACTGGGGATTGGCTCACGTGAACGCAAAATAATAGAAACCTCTTCTAGTCTATCAAAATCTACTGCAGGATTCAAGACAGCATATTTTAACAAACCACCTTCTTCATTAACCAAGTCTACTACTTCACCAATTAATACCCCTTTGGGATAAATCCCTCCAAATCCTGATGTTATAAGCTTATCTCCCTTTATTACATCGGCATCACGAGCAATGTTTACCATTCTTGGTGCTAACGGTGTCGCACTATTTCCTTCTACAATAGCTGCTACTCGGGACTCTGGACGCTGTACCAATGCTCCTACCGCGCTTCGAGGATCAAGAATCAAATTTACTTTAGCCACATTTCCATATACACTCACAACACTGCCAACAAGTCCCTGAGGGGTAATCACGGGCATATCTTTAGCAATACCGTCAGCAGTTCCACGATTAATGATAATTGTACTTGTCCAACTCCCAGGGTCACGCCCAATGACTGCAGCAGTCACTAAATCAAACTGTGGTACCCCTTTTTTATACTCTAACATGCTTCGAAGGCGTGTATTCTCTGCCATAATTTCAGTAACATTTAAATTACTTTGTCGAAGACTTTCATTTTCCATCCGCAGCGCTTGGTTATCACGATAGACGGTCATCACTTCACCAGTGGATAAAGCAAATTTACGAAAGGTAAAGCCCACATTGCTAACAATCGATTGTACAGGCGCTAACACAACAGTAATTGTTTTCTCCATAAAAGCAAATTTATATTTTCCCTGGGCGAGAGAGCTAGCCAGCCAAAAGACGAGTAACACAGCCACTACTAGAATGGCCATTTTTCTGTGAAACAAGCGCACTGGTGTAATCTCCTCTCATCCCACTATCCCAACTTTTTGGGAGACATGAGTACACGTTTTAATAAATCAATACTTTCTAAAGCTCGCCCAGTACCCATACATACACATAATAACGCATCCTCTGATATATGTACCGGCATACCCGTTTCTCTATTTAAAAGCCGATCAAGTCCTTTCAATTGGGAGCCACCACCCGTCATAACAATACCACGATCCATAATATCAGAAGCCAATTCAGGTGGTGTTTTTTCCAAAGTAACCTTCACGGCTTCAATTATACTAGCCACTGGCTCACTCAATGCCTGCTGCACTTCACTTGCTTTAATGGTCAAGGTCTTAGGTAATCCACTTACCAAATCTCGGCCTCTAATATCCATAGTGTGATCAGTCTCAGGCACTATCGCCGCTCCAATAGTTACTTTTACTTCCTCAGCCGTGCGTTCACCAATCATCAAATTATAGGTACGTTTAATATATTGTATAATCGCCTCGTCCATTTCATCTCCGCCAACGCGAATCGATCGACTGGTAACAATTCCACCGAGGGAAATAACAGCCACTTCTGTGGTGCCGCCACCAATATCAACTACCATATTGCCTGTAGGTTCATGAACGGGTAGTCCAGCTCCAATAGCTGCTGCCATAGGTTCTTCAATCAAATAAGCCTCTCTAGCTCCAGCTTGGATGGTTGCATCAATTACTGCACGTTTTTCCACTTCTGTAATCCCTGAAGGCACGCCTACAATTACACGAGGGCGAATAAAGGAATTCGAATCAACGGATTTGCGAATAAAATATTTCAACATGGCTTGGGTAACATCAAAATCCGCAATTACGCCATCTTTTAATGGTCTAATCGCTACTATATTACCAGGAGTACGACCAATCATTTGTTTCGCTTCTTCTCCAACTGCCAATACCTCACCAGTGTCTCGCTGAATCGCTACCACTGATGGCTCGCTCAGAACAATTCCTTTACCTTTTACATGCACTAACGTATTAGCAGTGCCAAGATCTATACCCATATCTCGGGAAAATGATCCAAAAAAACTCTTCATACTATATAGCCCCTTTCGATAAGCAAGTACATATTGGTCTTGCTACTTAACAATTCATTCTATTATTCCCTTTTCTTTAAGACTAACATACTTATTATTACCTATAATTATATGATCAAGGACAGGAATTTCTAAAATTTTCCCTGCATCAACTAATTTTCGAGTTAAGCTAATATCTTCCGAGCTAGGAGCAGGATCTCCGCTGGGATGATTATGTGCCAAAATAACAGAAGCTGCTGAATGATTAATAACCTCACGAAATAATTCACGGGGATGCACAATTGATGCATTTAAACTGCCGATGGAAATTGTAGGAGTTGCAATCACATGATTCTTGGTAGACAAGAGAACCACAATAAAATGCTCTCTTGCTTCAAAGCGTAATCTGGCCATTAATAAATTAACAGCATCCTGAGGAGAACGAATGATTGCTCTTTGTTCTGCTGCCGCTCCATTTAAGCGTTTTCCGAGCTCAATGGCAGCAACAAGTGTCACCGCTTTTACGGGACCAATCCCTTTTATTTTACTTATCTCCTGAGGACCGAGCCCAGCAAGAGCAGCTATACCCATCTCTTCATATTTTTTTAACAGCCTTTCTGCTACCCGCAAAACAGAATCATTCTTTGTTCCAGTTCTAAGCAATATAGCCAATAAATCTGCATTGCTTAAAGCCTGAACACCTTTCTTCAGCATTTTCTCCCTTGGTCTTTCCTCTTGAGGCAATTCTTTTATCATAAGCGGCTTATTGTCATTCATAACAACTTGACACCAGCCTTTTTGAGTAATTCAGATAATTTATTTAATGGCAGACCTACTACATTAGCATAACATCCACTAATGCTCTCCACAAAAAGCGCACCCTTTCCTTGAATCGCATATGCACCAGCTTTATCCATAGGTTCACCTGTTGTGAGATATGCTTCAATTTCCTCAGATTCAATATCCCGAACCTTCACATTGGTAACAACAAAATCATTCCAAATGTTCTTTGCCGTTACAACAGCAACTCCTGTAATTACTTGATGCTCTTTGCCTGCTAAAGATACTAACATACGTCTTGCATCATTTTTATCTACAGGCTTACCATAGACTTGTCCATCCAATACTACGATGGTATCAGCCCCAATTACCACATCATGAGCCTTAACTTTTGAAAAAACATCTAATGCCTTTTCTTTCGCCTGTAAGACCGCCAACTCATGAGGAGGCACAAATTGCGCATTATCTTCGACAACCCCACTAGTCATTACTACAAAATCACAACCAACCTGAGTTAATAAATCACGACGGCGGGGCGATGCTGATGCCAAAATAATCGTCATTAGCAAAACCTCCTATAGATATAATTCAAAGACGCCGATACAGAATAATAGCTACTACCATACCTAGAATGCTAATTAAGTTAGGCTGCAAAGCAAAACCAGCCATCAATCGTATGACATACAAATTAATCGTAACAGGCGGCACATCTAAAATAAGAAACGTTTTTACTAAATAAGGAGCAAAACCAGCTACTATATCAGAATGGGAAATAACTTCTCCCAAAATACCGCCAAAAACTGCACCTGTAAGCAAAAAAAGTATAAACATACCATATCCATTACTTTTAGCGCCTCGCAAAATGATTCCCCCCTGCATCTATCTAATAAGACAGTCTAAATACATATGCTATAGTAGTTATTTACTTATTGTAATGGTTTTGGCATAGATATTGGCACTTTTGCCAGAAAGTAAGACACAGTCATCCCTGTTGCCCAGCCTGTTGGTACTGCCAATAATACTAAATAAGGTAAATACCATAATAAAGTAAGGCTGGATACCACTAAGGCCGCCATTATGATTTGTGCAATACCATGCATAACAGCACCAATAATACTAATTCCGATAAAAGAAAAAGTAGAATGCCAAGCAGTATAAGCATAAGCCATCAATAATGTACTAGCAATAGCACCACTCATACTCATCATAAAAGCGGGACCGATAAGAATTCCTCCAAATAACGATGCTAAAAAAACTCGTATCACTACCACATATATGGCATCACGCCAACCAAAAGTTGCAATCGTAATTAGGGATACAATATTTGCTAGTCCTAATTTAATTCCAGGTACGGGAAGTGGCAAGGGTATCCAAGATTCTACAATGTGCAATACGCTAGCAATAGCAACGAATAAAGCCATTAACACTACGCGTCTTGTATGATTCATAATTTATCAGCCTTTATTATCTACTTTACCGCCTTGTCAGTTAGTCTAGATTATTTTACCGCAAAAACTCTTAACATGCAAATGAGATACATATAAAAAAACCGCAGAAGATTTTTTCTTCTGCGGTTTTTTAACAATTATCTCTATTCTGCGCAAGAAGCACAAGCAAGAGTTGTACTTGCTTCACTTTCTGTACCTGGTACAATCCCTGTTATAAAAGGGCGAATCGCCTTTGTCGGGCATTTACTTAAGCACACGGCATCTGAACATTTTTCTTCGCAAATCTTAGCATCCACAATAGCCAGATTCTTTTCCATCTTTATTGCTTCATACGGACACTGACGCATACAAAGAGAACATCCAATACAAGCAACACTACAGGCCTTTTTCGCTACAACACCTTTATCTTTTGAGTTGCAATTTACACGAACTCTTGCTCCAACAGGCATGAGAGAAATAACTTGTTTTGGACATACGCTGACGCATTTACCACAAGAAGTACACTTCTCAGGGTCAATGACAGGTAATCCTTCTGGACTCATAATCATGGCGTCAAAAGGACAGCTTTTAACACAAGTACCTAATCCTAAACAACCATATTTACAAGATTTTGGTCCGCCAAAAAGTAAATTGGCAGCAACACAATCTTCAACCCCTGTATATGCATAGGATCTTTTAGCCTTATCATGAGTACCTGCACATTGCACTTGAGCAATTTGCGGTTCCATAGGAGCAGCAGCTTTACCTGTAAGCTCAGCAACAAGCTTTGCCACTGCGTCCTTACCTGGTGAACACAAATTAGGGGCTACATCAGGGTTGAGAACAACTGCCTCAGCATAAGCCATACAGCCGGCATAACCACAGGCACCACACTGTCCTTTCGGCAAAACATCCTCTACGATATGAATGAGCGGATTAACCTCGATGGAAAACTTTTTGTTTGAATAGGCCAACAGAAAACCAAAAAATACCCCCAGAGACGTCAATACGATCAATATCAATATTGGTGTACTCATTTTTCATCACCTTCTATCATTATAGTGTGATCATTCCTGAAAAACCAAAGAATGACAATGCCAACATTCCTGCTAAAATGAAGGAAATACCCAATCCTTCCAAGGATTTCGGCACATCTGCATATTGTAGTTTTTCCCGCAGGCTAGCCATTAAGATAAGAGCCAAAGCAAATCCGACTCCAGAACCAAGAGCAAGTACTAAGCTTGTTAAAAAATTAGAATGAAGCTCTACATTTGTAATCGGCACAGCGATTACGATACAGTTAGTAGCGATTAAAACAAGATAAATTCCCCACATATTATATAACGCTGGGGCATGTTTTTTTATAATCATTTCCAATAATTGTACAAGACTTGCAATCAATACAACAAATGTTATCAACATTAAAGGCTGCAGTCCCAGTGGCTCTAGAATAAAATTGTAAGCTGCCCAAGCCAGTAATGAGCTTAATGTCATAACCGAAGTAACTGCCATCCCCATACCAATTGATGCGTTAAGATTCTTAGATACACCGAAGAAAATACATAGTCCTAAAAATTGGGTCAAAACAAAATTGTTCGTGATTGCCGAAGCAACAAATAGTTTTAAATATTCCTCCATTATGCATCACTCCCTTGCTTTGCTGCCTTTAACTTATCTTGGTATTCTCCAATCAAATTAAAGCTAGCAATCATTAACCCAATAACAATAAATCCGCCTGGCGGTAAAATCATAATTAATGCAGGGTCATAGGACGTTCCTAATATATTAACTCCCATGATAGAACCATTGCCAAATATTTCACGAATAATACCAATGAAAACCATGGCTCCCGCAAAACCTGCTCCCATTCCCAATCCATCAAAAAATGATGGAATCACAGGATTTTTCGCTGCAAAAACTTCTGCCCGCGCTAGAATTATTGCAAACACAACGATAAGATTTAGATAAAGATAAAGCTCTTTATATAGATCTGGAAGATATGCCTGCAATGTTAGAATAAGTACTGTAACAATCGTTGCAATCGACGTAATGTATACAGGAACCCGTACTTTAGGATTTACCCATCTACGAAATATCGATACGACTACATTATTTGCTGTAATAACAAACATAACTGACAACCCCATCGCCAATGCATTCGTAACATTGGAAGTAACCGCCAACGCCGGACACAAGCTTAAGGCAAGGCGGAATATGGGGTTCTGATCAAACAAGCCTTTATAAAAGATGTCCCATAAATTCTTCATATTCAGCACCTCACTTCGATTGGTTGGCTGCAAAAGCATTTACTTCTTCCACAGCTTCCTTAATTCCTTTGGTCACAGCACGAGAAGTAATTGTTGCTCCAGTTAATGCCTGAATATTTTTATCAGTAGGAACTTTTACTACTTCTAACGTTTCTGCAGTCTTTCCAGCAAATTGTTTACGAAAGGCCGGTTTTTCTGCTTTATCCCCAAGACCTGGAGTTTCTTTATGACTTAAAATTGCGTAATCAATTACTTTGCCATCAACCGATACAGCTGCCAACATGTTTATGGCACCAGCGTAACCTTTACTTTCTGCTGGCACGACATAAGCAATTACTTTGCCATCCTTTAACGCTGCAAACCAGCCTTTTTTGCCGTCAATCTCTTTGAAATCCTGAGCATCTGCAACAAGTGCCTTACGCGCCTGATTATCAAGCTGAATTCTTGTCTTGGCAGCAATTGGTGCCGTTATGGCATAAGTGCCTGCAATTACTGCGCTTGAAAGCAAACAGGCAAGAGTAAGATTGATACCTACTTTAAAAACACTATCATTTTGTTCATGTGCATCATGTGCCATATACCTTACCTCCTTGCACCATATTTTACAGGTCTTACCAAACGGTCAATTAGGGGCGTGACGCAGTTCATCAATAATATTGCATAACATACGCCTTCTGGATAACCGCCCTGCAAACGGATTAGGACAGTAAGAGCACCGGCTCCCACGGCAAATATAATTTGACCTTTGGTAGTAATGGGAATGGTTACCATATCTGTAGCCATGTAAAAGGCACCTAGAATTAGACCTCCAGACATCATATGGAATAGTGGATCTCCACCAAAAGCTGCAGTCAACGCTCCTACCGTACCAATCATAATTACTGGAACCTGCCATTTGATATATCCTTTATAGATAAGATAAATCCCACCTAAAAGTAAAAGAATAGCTGAAGTTTCTCCCATACTTCCAGCGCGTTCACCTAAAAATAACGACTTGTACATAGTAGATTGATCGCCGAAAGTTGCTATAAGTTTTTCGTATCCTTGCAGTTTAAGAATCCCTAAAGGAGTAGCTGAAGTTAACCCATCCACTTTGCCAACCATATCTCTTGAGATTGGCCAAGTAGTCATAGCAATCGGCCAGGATGCAAGAATAAATGCACGCCCAATAAGAGCAGGATTAAAAATGTTAAATCCTAAACCACCCATTGTATGTTTTGCAACAGCAATGGCGAAAATAGAACCTGCCAGCGGCATATACCAAGGCAATGTTGCGGGAATGTTCATTGCAAGCAGCAAGCCTGTTAAAAAAGCACTGCCATCTCCTACAACCATAGGCTTGTTCTGCCATTTTAAAATTAAATATTCCGTTACCACTGCAGCAACAATACAAATGAGTAAATTCACAAATGCAGGCATTCCGAAATTAAAGATAGAGAAAAGTGCTGCAGGCGCTAGCGCTGCGTTAACGCTCCACATAATTTTTGAAATTGATTCATCACACCGGATATGGGGTGATGCCGAGACCATTAGATTATCGATTTCTATTTTTGTTTTTGCTTCTATGCTCATACAGCCACCTCCTTATTTCTTCGCCGCCATTGCTGCATTTTGCGCTTTGGACAATTTAATATAATGAACGATGTTACGTTTTGCAGGACATACATATACACAAGAACCGCACTCCACACAATCTAATAAATCATATTCTTCCTTAGCTACTGAATATGCATCACGTTCTGCTAATATGCTCAGCATACTCGGCACCAATCCCATTGGACATGCCTCTACACAACGTCCACAGCGAATACAGGGACGCTCAGGACCAATATTAACATCAGCTTCACTTAATGCCAGAATACCTGAAGTTCCCTTTATAATGGGCACATCAAGAGTACGCTGCGCCATTCCCATCATAGGTCCACCCATTATCACTTTAACTGGTACTTCGGTAAATCCACCGCACAATGTTACAGCTTGAGCAAATGTAGTACCAATTCGTAATAGTAAGTTTTTAGGCTGAGCAATCGCACCACCAGTAACAGTTGTTACCCGTTCAATCAGTGGGATTCCTTTTTCTACAGCATTTGCAATGGCTACCACAGTACCAACATTTTGAACCACTACACCAACATCCATGGGTAATCCACCAGAAGGTACATCTGTTCCGCAAATTACGCCAATCAATGTCTTTTCTGCCCCTTGAGGATATTTCGTCTGAAGGGGTACTACCTCAATGCCGGCAATTCCAGTACAAGCTTTATTCATTACAGCAATTGCATCAGGCTTATTTTCTTCTATTCCTATATATCCTTTACTTACGCCCAATACTTTCATTGCAATCTGCATACCAGTGACGATTCTATCTGACTGCTCTAACATTACCCGATGATCAGCAGTAAGAAATGGTTCGCATTCCGCAGCATTTAATATAAAAGTGTGAATCGGTTTTTCTGCAGGTGGAGCCATTTTTACATGTGTAGGAAAGGTTGCTCCCCCCATGCCAACCATACCTGTTTGACGAATAATTTCCTTAATTTCTGTGGCTTCCAATGCTTTCCAATCGCGCTCTAGTGGCAAACCTTCTACCCATTCATCTTGCCCATCACTTTCAATGACAACGGACATACAGGTACCAAATACTGGATGGGGATACTCAGCAAGCTCTACTACCTTACCTGAAGTAGAGGCATGTATCGGGCTTGAAACGAAAGCCTGAGCTTCAGCTATCACTTGTCCCTTCTTAACTAAATCCCCAACCTTTACTATTGGTGAACATGGTGCACCAATATGTTGTCTCACAGGAATAATGACTTTCTCAGGTATAGGCGCAACTTCAATTGCCTTACTTGCGGTATACCTTTTACGGTCGTCGGGATGTACACCCCCACGAAAGCTTTTTGCCATAATTTCACCCCTCTTAAACTAACTAATGTCATTTATTTTCCTCAGCCTGCTAAAAGAAGGCTAGATTCAACTGGATGTTTCCTCCATAAAATCTCATCCCTCTTATCCTTTAACTTAACTCTGGCCTGCAACAGATCAAGGCCTTGAAAGCTCTAGTCATTAGATAAAATTCGTATAATCATCGGTTGCATCTTACTATCGGACCTAGCAGCAGAATCGAAAAACTTAATATACACTACTGATAAAACAAACGCAAAAGTACCACCAATAACTTGAAACCATAATGGCTGATAGCTTAAATGATTGGCTAAGCTTCCGCCTACAACCGCGCCAATAAAAACTAAAATTAGTGGTAAAATATACACAATAAAAGCAGCTTTTAACATATTTACTTCTTTGACTTCGATAGCTACACGCTGACCAATCTTGGCTCCTATATCATTTCTAGCCTCAAGTACCAATGCCGAATTTCCAGGACAAGCTCCACAGTTTTCACAATCATTATGGCGACTTGTCTTTACTTTTGCCAAATGATTGCCAACCACTTCAAGAACAATTCCTTCTTGTTGCTTATCCATAAAAAGAGCTCCTTTCTGCATTACAGCCTGTTGGAATATAAATCACATAGGTTTACTCTACACCAATTAATTAGCCCCTGTCAATCATTCAGAAGCAATATTCTGAATCCTACAGCAGTTACTTTTTTCACGTTACTTGCCGCTATTTGTTACTCTATTATTATTATTATTGCTTGATAATTCTAATAATTTTCTTTTTTAATTCGTACACCTTACCACTTTTACAAGGTTCAATTGCCTAATCACTTATACTTCTTAGTAAAAAAGGGCTGTCTCAAGGATTTTAAAAATCCTTTAAGACAGCCCTTAGATTATTTTATAAATAACCTTTATATTACTTGATAACAGCCAAAACTTCGTTAGGTTTTACACTTTGATCAGCTGCTACATTAATGGATTTTACAGTACCATCAACAGGAGCAGTAATTTCATTTTGCATTTTCATTGCTTCAAGAATTAACAATACATCACCTTTTTTTACCGCTTGTCCTGCTTGAGCAAGAACTTTTACAATCTTACCAGGCATTGGGGAAGGAACACCAGTTTCACCAGCGCCAACTTCAGCAGCAGCAGGTGCTGCAGCAGCAACAGGAGCTGCTGCCTTAGGAGCAGCAGGAGCAGCTGCAGGTTTTGCTGCAGGAGCAGCCACAGCTTTTGCTTCTTTTACTTCTTCTACTTCAACCTGATATGCAGTACCATTCACAGTAATATTAAATTTCTTCATTTTACTAACCTCCAAATATTTATAATATACGTATTTTATGCGTTTTTGCGACCAGCAATAGACCATTCATTACTATTGCGTATAATTTTTACAGCCTGAAAACCTGTGCCCAACATTTCATAAATAGCCGCAGTAATCACTGCTACTACTTCTGGCGAAACACCTTTTGCATTTATTTTCATATTAATCCACACCTTCCTTATAGAGGAATGTTGCCATGTTTCTTCTGCGGCCGTTGTTCGCGCTTGCTAGCCAGCATACTTAAAGCAGTGATGATACGAGGTCTAGTTTCTTTTGGTTCAATAACCTGATCAACAAAACCACGTTCTGCCGCTTTATATGGAGTGGCAAATTCCGCTATATATTGTTCAGTTTTGGCTTTAACATCTGGATCTCCACGGAATATTATGTTCGCTGCGCCAGCAGGTCCCATAACAGCAATCTCAGATGTTGGCCAAGCCATAACCTGATCCGCACCCAAATCTTGTGAGCACATTGCTAAGTAAGAACCGCCGTAAGCTTTACGAGTAATTACTGTCACTTTTGGCACTGTTGCTTCTGAATAAGCATACAGCATTTTAGCACCATGACGAATAATTCCACCATATTCTTGGCTAACACCTGGTAAGAATCCTGGAACATCAACTAAGTTGACCAAAGGAATATTAAAGGCGTCACAAAAACGAATAAAGCGAGCAGACTTATCAGAAGCGTCCACATCTAAGCATCCAGCCATAACTGATGGCTGATTTGCAATAATACCAACCGTTTGGCCATCGAAACGAGCAAAACAAGTAATGATATTTCTTGCAAAATACGGCTGTACTTCATAAAAATCACCATTATCAACAATGGAAGAAATAATATCTTTCATGTTATAAGGCTGATTTGGATTATCAGGTAACAGCGTGTTTAAAGAATCATCCATACGATTTACATCGTCGGTATTAAGAACAACTGGAGATCCTTCCAGGTTATTGCCAGGTAAGAAACTCATTAAACAACGAATTTGCTCTAAGCAATCATCGTCATTTTCCGCAACAAAGTGAGCCACACCAGAAGTTGTATTGTGAGTCATAGCCCCACCTAGCGCTTCAGCTGTAACTTCTTCTGCAGTAACAGATTTAATTACTTGCGGACCTGTAATAAACATCTGACTGGTATTCTTAACCATATAAATGAAATCAGTCAGAGCTGGAGAATACACTGCCCCACCAGCACATGGTCCCATAATAACTGAAATCTGAGGAATTACCCCTGAAGCCAATGTGTTATTATAGAATATTTTACCATAGCCAGCTAGTGCATCTACAGCTTCTTGAATACGTGCGCCGCCTGAATCATTAATACCAATGATAGGAGCACCCATTTTCAAGGCTAACTGTTGCACTTTAACAATTTTAGCAGCGTGCATTTCACCTAGTGATCCACCTACTACAGTGAAATCTTGAGCAAACACATACACTAAACGTCCTTCAATTGTCCCATAGCCAGTAACAACACCTTCAGCAGGAGCATTTACGGATGCCATATCAAAATTTACACAGCGATGAGTAACAAACTGATCCAATTCAACAAATGTATTAGGATCTAACAGTTTCTCTACACGCTCACGAGCAGTTAGTTTGCCAGTAGCATGTTGCTTATCAATCCGCTTTTGACCGCCGCCTAATTTAATTTTTTCCTGCCTTGCTTTTAAATCTTCAATCTTCTCTTGGACTGTAGCCATTTTACACCTCCAACAACATTCAAATATCACTATATAGTAAGACTATATAATTTGCAATATTTTCTAATTGTATACATTATATAACTTTATCAACTCTTATTTACGTTCTGATAATTCAAGTAAAATGCCGCCAGTCGCTTTAGGATGAACAAAAGCTATTGAGGCTCCGCCTGCACCATAACGAGGTACTTCATCAATCATACGAACGCCTTTTGCTTTCAAATCAGCAATCGCAGCTTCGATATTATCCACACGCAAAGCTACATGCTGTATACCTTCACCATTCTTGTCAATATATTTAGCAATAGGACCATCTGGTGAAGTGGATTCTAAAAGCTCAATTTCACTATCTCCACAAGGATAGAAACAAACTTTCACTTTTTGTTGTTCTACAGTTTCCTCGCCAGCAGCTTCCATGCCAAGTACTTCACTATAAAACTTTTTAGCCTGTTCTAGATCTTTTACGGCAATACCAATATGGTCTACCTTTAATGTTTTAAACATAATTAAATCCTCCTTTTTCACTTATCGTAAAATAGTTTTCATTATGTCGTTAACAACAGCATATGGGTTTTTTTCGCGTTTTTCCACACTAATTACTAG
>CAMKSY010000031.1 GCA_946415545.1 uncultured Pelosinus sp.
TGTAACCCCTGCTTTTTTCAGTTCGTAATATTTTTCTTCAATTTTTTCATAAATATCTTTTGGCAAAGAGTAATGACTATCATTTTCCGTAACAACGTTTTCCCCTTGATTAGCTGCATTTGGAATGAATAACATATCCTTAAAGGTAACTGTAAGCTTTGTTGCCTGCATTTCCGAATTTTCTGTATTATTGTTAAAGAAATTATGATACAACATCTCATTAAATCCAATATTAATTTCATCCCTGCTATTATTCATTTTCTCAACATAAGCATTAGCGCAGGTGACTTGAATTTCACTTTTGAGCTGACCTATATTGCCTAAATATTTTTTCAGAACAAAGGCTTCCATAATTTTAGCCTTTACAAAAATTTTTAAATGAGTCCGATTTGCTTCTTCTTGAAAGAAACTATAAATCAGCTGAATTTTCTCTTTGATGGATCGATCCTTTAGGGATGGCAGCTCTATGATCATAGGGATTCTTCTTCTGAAGGTTAGCAGCAGGGAAGATTCAATGTTCTCAGTGGTTGCACCGATAAAATAAATCTGAGACTTTCGTTCATTTGCAACCTCTCCAAGCCTTCTAAATTTCCCTTTATCCAAAATAGAAAATAACATTTCCTGTCCCTTAGGAGGCAGGCGATGTATTTCATCTAAGAAAAGAATCCCTTGATTGGCACGTTCTACAAGACCTTCTGTATCTTGGTTTGCTCCAGTAAAGGCTCCTTTTTTGTATCCATACAGCATGGAAAGTAAAAGTTGAGGATTATCACTGTAGTCAGCACAATTTAGGGATACAAAAGGACCGTCCACTTCTATTATTTTTTTCTGCACCGCATATTGATAAATGCATTCTGCAAACAAGGTTTTGCCAGTGCCGCTTTCTCCTATAATCAGGGTAGGGAGACCAAAGGGCGGATATAATACGGATGCCTTGCCTTGTTTAATATTGTTGGAAAGACTTCCATCGTAGCCTGTTAATTTTTGAAAGCTATCCATTTCCTTTTTATCTTCAGCACGTGACCGTAATTCTATTTCATTGCCTTCACTATTGATAAGCTCTCCGATATAACTTCTCGATACTTTAAACCCTTGCTGTTTCAGCTTGGTTACAAGACTCGTTATCGTTATCTCGGAGTTTGTTGCTTGTAGTCGTTCTACTGCCTTTTTCACATTCATTCTTTTTCGTTCTCGAGAGCTGGGTATATTCAGCTTTTTTCTACTATTAGTAACGGTTTCCCGCAAGATGAATAATTTTTGTGATATTTGCTCATCCGTTAATGGCTCTTGGGGGCATTCATTCTGAATTAGTTCCGTAATGTCCTTCCGGTTGCCTTCCGCCATATTTTTCTCCTTATCAAATATAGTGATGTAATGACACCATTATAACGCAAATTAGAAGTTTCAACTTATACTTATGGAAAAAATCATTACATTTTTCCTCATTTTTTTACACGAAGTTACAAATCTCTGCCCTATTTAGAAAAAATGAACCTATTTCCTATTTCTAAAAGAGATATGCAAGCTGATAGGAGTAAGCTTACATATCTCTAAATAGGAAAATTCATGCCTTATTAAATTACTATGCTTTACCGCTTGCTCCAAACCATTGTATGTAGTGAGTCAGTTTATCAGAGTAGCCTTTAAACATAAAACTGCACGCTTCTGTTATTTTAGTTATTTCTTGTTTTTTTATCGATTCTTGAAATAAACTATATCCTGCCATATCCAGATCAGTATATAAATTGAGTTTTGTTATTCCATACCCGATTGCCTTTTTTAAGTTTTCATCTCCCGTGCCTGAGCATCCATGAAGTACTAAAGGAACATCCACTACATGATTTAACTTATCCAGCAAATCAAACTGCAATTCTGGCTTTCCTTTATACACACCATGAGAAGTTCCGACAGCAACAGCAAGACAATCCACACCTGTCATTTCTATAAATTGAATTGCTTCATTTGGGTCTGTCAGTCCTTGATCCTTGGTCTCTGTATAGTCGCATCCCTGCCCAACATGACCTAACTCTGCTTCTACTGTTACTCCTACGGCGTGAGCAAACGTAACAATTTCTTTCACGGCTTCTACGTTTTTTTCAAAAGGCAACGTTGAACGATCAACCATAACCGATGTAAAGCCTGCACGTATAGCCTTCACTACCTGCTCTAGCTCTTGTCCATGGTCTAAATGAACTGCAACTGGTACGGATGCGTTTTTTGCCATTTCTACAGCAATTTTACCAAATTCAAAAATATCCGCCATTACAGGATAAAGGGCAATAATGATTGGCGCTTTTTCTCTCTCGGCAGCTCCAATTGCTGCTCTTATGCTATCTTCATTCCATGCATTAGGAGCTGCCACCCCGTAAGACTTCTTCTTGGCATCTTCCAGAATGCTTTTCATATCTATAAGCATACTTTCACCTTCATTTTCTCTGTATTTTATTCTAAGGCACTTACGCCTGCCGCTTATTTATTTTTCTTAATTTCAGCGGAATTAAAGCAAGTAGCAAGGCTGTTCTCTTGGAAGAATGGCTTCATTGTTCCTTCTAATATAGAGGCTGATCCTTCTGAAACATCTTTTCTTTGCCCTGCTAAATGAGGAGTTAGAATCACGTTGTCCAATTTGGCTAAAGGACTGGTCCCAGGCAGAGGCTCTGTATAATATACATCTAGGGCTGCTCCTGCTATTTTTCCCTTCTGCAATACATCAATGAGCGCTTCTTCGTCAATTATTTCTCCTCTTGCAACATTGATGAAGTATGCGGAAGGTTTCATCTTATTAAAGAGTTCTCTGCTGATAATGCCTTTGTTTGATTCAACGGGGGGAATGTGAATGGTTATAAAATCGCTGTTTACAAACAGTTCCTCCAGAGTACATACCGTGCCATACTCACCTAATATCTTTTTATCTAAAAACGGATCATATACTTGTACGTCCATACCAAGTCCGGCTGCCTTCTCCGCAACTTTCCGCCCTATTTTACCTAGACCAACCACACCAAATTTTTTATTCTTAAGGGTAAGCCCTCTAAAGCTTTCAAACTCTTCCCAACTTGGTACTTCTCTATTGAGATCGCCAGCCCATCTGCCCTCTTTTACATACCGGTCAGCTCTCAAGATATTTCTGCAAAGAGCCAAAGCAAAGGTAATCGTAAGATCCGATACAGGTTCAACGGACCGTCCTGGAGCATTAAAGAAATAAATTCCTTTATCCGTAACAGCGTCCACATTTACACTGACAGCATCCGATCTGCAGCAGCCAATCGCAATAAGATCCTTGCCTGCCTCAATCACTTGCTTTGTAACAGGGGATGTATGAACCACCAGCAGATGCACGCCATCAATCCTGCTGATCAGTTCTTGGGGGTGCCCACAATATTCGGTAACACTGTCATCGCCTATATCATCTTTTTTTTCTCTGCTCATCGGTTTATCCATTACTTGATCAAATGAATCGATTTCATAATCATAACCTTCCAATACACGTTTGGTAGCTTCAATCAGATCTTTCGTTTTTACCCAATCGTCTCCCACGACTAATGCTTTTATTTTTTTACCTTTATCCATACTTACATCCTCCTTTTATTTTGCTTTACTCGGCATTTACAATCTCAGATACAAAGATCTGCAACGCTTCCTCCGCCGATTTTACACCATAGAGTTTTGTAATATTTTCTTCCACCTTGCAATAATTAACAATATTCTTCAAATAATTAATATGGCCATTCTCACCCTTGAGTGCCAGTAAAAATAGAATTCCAACATTCAGCTTAGAATCACTGTTTCCCATTTCTGAGAACTCAATCAGGTGATCGGATATCCCCAGTACAACGGACTGCTTTATTACATTCTCGTGTTTAGAATGAGGAACCGCTATAGCAATGGGTTTGGTTGGAAGACCAGTGGGATAGGCCTCTTCCCTTTCAATTGTTGCAGATTCATACTGCTCATTGACATACCCTTTCTCTAGCAAATGATTCGTTAAAGAATGTATTGCTGCTTCTTTCGTTGTTATGTTCTTCAACATTACTACATCATAAAATATAGTGTCTGCTTCATTGCTCATATTTCCCCTCCTCCTAGTCTTTTGCTGTTTGCGAATCATGTGCTTACACATACTCCAATAAGGAACTTTCTCTTATAAGCCAGATGCGTAAGCGTATTTTTTCATACCGTTAGTTACATAACTGCCAATATGAAAGAATCTTACTATAACAATCTCATTCACGCGTGCTGTATTAAAAGCCAAATATCCAAGCAAATAATCCATATACCAAAACCAGCCCGGGAGTCCCTGCCGCATCCCAATTGGACACTAGACCTTTCGCAGCATCATATCCCATGGAAACCGCTAAATGAGTCATAGGGCCTGCCATGAACGTAGCTCCCCAGCAGAAGAGACAAACGATCAGGGATAATATGATAATGTTATGAAATATGTTTCCTTCTGTAATCGCATTCACCGCTGCACTCTCCCAGAGAACGATGATCAAACTTACAGATGAAATCATTTGATTTCCTGGAAGTATAACCGATATCAGCAATGCCAACGGATACATAATGAGGGTTGTAGGAACAACTGCTGCATGTCCAATAACGGTTGAGCAATCAAGCGCGATACGTACATCATCCCGTTTTAGCTTACTTACAAGTATCTGTCTTGCAGCTTTAATCACCGGGAACCATCCTTCCACAAGTATGGCCGCCATTCTTGGAAGAAGAAGAAATGCAGCTGCCATCTTCACTCCAAGTAGCAGAGAGGGCATCATACCGACTTGGCTAAATAAACCAATGACAATGCCCAGTATTGCTCCCATGACTGTTGTCTCTCCAAATATTCCAAATTTCTCTTCAATTGTTTCGGCCTTAATATTGATATCTTTGATCACAGGTATTCTTTTTAAAACCCACTCAATAGGTATGGCAATACATGCTTGGAATGAAAAGTGACTGCCATGAGGCCATGATCCTCCAGGAGGAAAATTATTGATTTTTTCTATATACGGCGCCGCAATATCTGCAGCTTTTACATCAATAATAAGAAAGATTACAACAGCAAACGTGGCAATCCAGAAGTTTCCGGTGGTAACACCGATCATTCCTGCCAGAAGCATCGCTCTCCATGTATTAAAAACATCAACATAAATGGTTTGGGTAAATCGTACAGAGACTAATATTACATTTAATATTAAAAATACGAGTACTCCAAAATAACCATATGTATTACCAAAAGCATATCCTACAGAACCCCAGCCAATATCTACTATGCTTTTATTAATGCCATACAAAGAAATCATATTGCTGATTGGATTTACCATGGCAGTCTGTATTAAATCTACTATTAAGAATAGACCTGTAAGCCCTATAGAGACTTTCAAGGCGCCGAGTACAGCTTTCTTGATTGGTACTTTCACAAGTAGAGAGATAGCAATAATAATACCCAGTATAGTGACGGTTGAATTAAAGCTAAAGAACGCAGACAGCCCATTGGTAATTGAATCTATAAACTCCATTTTTTACCCTCCATACATATTCTCGTTACCAACACAATCTCCTTAAACTATCTAAACAGCTATCAGAGTCATTATTTCTGCATAATTTTTTTCACTTCATCCACAATTTCATCCAGTGCTTTTTTTGCAGCCCTATCATCTAGCATGATCCCTAAAGCCCTTATCATTGGTACGGGATATGATGCCTTCATTTCCACAGTTGTAACAAGCAAGTCAGCCCCGCTGATCGCTTCGTCTACATCACTCACTCTGCATAAAACGATTTTGACATTTTTTAGACCTTCCTGTTTGATTCGATCTTCAATTTCTTCTTTTAAGTAGTTGGATGTACATATACCTGCTCCGCAGCAGCAAAGGATTGTCACTTTTTCTTTCATACTCTCATCTCCTCTAGATTTTATTTCACCCTAAATATATGCAACTATCGTGCCAGTTACAAATTAAGCAGGATATCCCCTTCTAAACACGGTTCTATTCGATTTTGAACAAAATGTAATTACATAATGATTCATAGGCTTGGTAGGAAAACATACAAAACGAATCAAGAACAATCTCTAATTACTAAAAAAATTTATCTTTCATAACAAAAAACTCCCACATTCTTGTAGGAGCCTTATATTTATTTTACATGATTCGTCATTTGCTACAATACTTTGTTATCTCAAATATAGTATGTAAAATATAGTCTACTACGTCAACCAAAAAAATTTAAATTATATAGTAATATATTGTAAGGTACGTATATACTAACTTATAGATATCAAAATCGAAAGATACTTCATCCACAAAAGATTCTATAACTTATATAATAGATACTGTAAAAAGAGAAGGTGAAGCAATAGCAATGAACAGTCATCAATGGGAAATCCAAGCGCGTGCTTTTTTGATTCCCTATACCCCTTTCAGCCATAATTTCTGGGTATTAATCAATTCTACTCATAGAGTAACAGATCAAATTCATGGCCTCGCATTTCATATAGAAACAAAAACGACCAAGGCAATCGGCAGCTCAGCTGATCTCCTGCAAGTGTTTCGTGATGCTGGAATTCCTTGGTCCTTACAACCCAATCAGCCAGCGAAATCCTGTATTTTAGGTGATGAAGAAGAGGTAAGAGAACGATGGCAAGCAGCAGTCAATGCAATTCCTGCCATTAATGCTTTGCAGCTGCGTTACCCTAACTTATGGGAGCATTTCCACAAGAAAAACTGCAACTCTGTCTTTAATACCCTGGGACAGATCATGGGGATTGACGCCCCTTCTCTCTTACTTCCCACTTGGGCCCCTGGAATCCACTTAATCATTTCACAAGACATCATCAATCAATATTGCTACAAACAGTAGTAAATGCCAATACAGCTTTCCAAATGCTAAATAATAAAGAACAAGCAGAATCGATCATTCCTGATTCTTTCTGCTTGTTCTTTTCTTCAGGCTCCGTTTACTGGAACTCACTACATATCTGACTTTATATAATTCACATGAAGCAGCTTATGTACCTTCCCTTTTAGCATCCCATCGTAAAGCTCTTTTATAATCGGATTTTCTTCTGACCGCTTTATATTACTCATCCGATCTGCATTATAAAGTCCTGCGCCTCTGTTATACTTCCCATCCCGATTGGTAACCGGCTGCCCCGCACCGCCGATGCAGCCTCCGGGACAAGACATCACTTCAACAAAATCATATTGTTTTTCTCCTTGTTGTATGCTTTGGATTAAGTCATCCGCATTTTTCAGACCGCTGACTATTGCAATTTTTACCTCACGGCCATTGCAATCAATCCTTGCTTCTTTTACTCCCTGCATGCCCCGTACCCCCGTAAAGGCAATTGCTCGCAGTGCAAATGATGATTTATCATCCGAAAGCCGCCTAATGACTGCCTCAGTAACCCCACCAGTTACCCCAAAAATGACCCCGGAACCGCTGGTGGTTCCAAAAGGCATATCTACAGCTTCTGGCTCTATTTCCGAAAAAATAAGGTTCGCTTCTTTAATGAGATGAATCAGTTCTTGTGTTGTGATCACATAATCCACATAAGGAACGCCATCCTCTTTAAATTCATCCCTTGCAGCTTCCTGCTTTTTTGCAGTACAAGGCATGACAGCAACGACAACGACCCTCTTGCCATCGTCTCTGTGGTGTTCTTTCAGAATTGACCCAAGCATTTGCATAGGGGATCGGCATGTAGATATATTCTTCATCAACTGCGGATAGTTCAGTTCAGCATACTTTACCCAAGCAGGACAGCAAGAGGTGAACAGCGGCAGGCGATCTCCAGTCAGCAGTCTTTCACTAAACTCTTCTGCTTCTTCTAATACGGTAAAGTCCGCCCCTGTAGATGTATCAAACACTTCATCAAAGCCAATCCGTCTTAAAGCAGCAACAATCCTGCCCATCACATTCTGCCCCTCTAAAAAACCAAGCTCTTTTCCAATGCCCACCCTTACTGCAGGGGCAATCTGTACAATTACTTTTGTATTGTTATCACTTAATTCCTTCCAGAGTTTCGCTGTATCATTTCGAACCACGATGGCGCCTGTGGGACAGACAACGGAACACTGGCCGCAGCCTACACACTTGGTATTGGCTAGAGGCTCGTCAAATGCTGTACTTACGCACATCTTTGATCCACGAAAAGCAAAATCGATGGCTCCCACATTCTGCACTTCATTGCACATTCTCACACAATCACCACAGAGTATACATTTACTTTTATCCCGAACAATGCAAAGAGAAGAGGTATCAAGCTCTGAATCTTCCGAGGTGTTGTGAAATCGCACCTGCTTTATGCCAAAACGCTGGGCCAGCTCCTGCAACTTGCATTTTCCATTTTTTTCACAGGTTGTACAGTCACGACAGTGATTGGAAAGGAGCAGCTCTAAAATCATCTTTCTATACTTCCTGAGCCTTGGTGTATTTGTGCGAATCTCCATTCCAGCCTTGGGCGGTGTTGAGCATGCAGCCTGAATCGCCCCCCACTGATCCTCTACCACACACATACGACAGGCGCCATAAACGGATAATTCGGAGTAGTAACAAAATGTAGGAAGGTCAATTCCCGCCTTCCTGATTACATCCAGGATATTTCGTTCTCCATTTATTTCTACGGGCATAGTATCAATTACCATAAATTCTGTATTCATTGCATCACGCCTCCTTAATTGCTTTGAAGGCGCATGACTCTATACATGCACCGCATCTCATGCATTTAACTGGATCTATCAAGAAGGGTTCTTTGATTTTACCGCTAATTGCTCCCACCGGGCATAACCTGGAACACTTTGAACAGCCACGGCAAGCTTCTGCAGCAATATAAATTTTTTTTAATTTTTGGCAAGTTCTTGAGGGACATCTCTTGTCGACGATGTGAGCTTCGTATTCTTTACGGAAATTTCGAATGGTGCTGACAACAGGCAATGCTGCAGTTTTTCCCAGGCCACACAGTGCCGTGGCTGATATTGTGTCGGCAAGCTCTAATAGCATATCCAAGTCTTCTATGACTCCCTGCCCGGAAACGATCCGATCAAGGATTTCAAGCATACGTTTTGTTCCCTCACGGCAGGGTATACATTTACCACAAGACTCATTTTGCGTAAAATTCATAAAGAATCTTGCTACTTCTACCATGCATGTATGTTCATCCATTACCACCAGACCGCCAGATCCAATCATCGCTCCTGCCTTTTTTAAGGAATCAAAGTCTAAAGGAAGATCAAGCTGCTCCTTGGTCAGACATCCACCTGATGGTCCGCCAATCTGGACGGCTTTGAACTCATGGCCGCCCCGCATTCCGCCACCAATATCAAATATTACCTCACCTAGGGTGGTTCCCATTGGAACCTCAATGAGACCTGTATTTTCAATATTTCCTGTCAGGGCAAAAGCCTTTGTTCCCGGACTGTTCTCCGGACCTATCGCTTTATACCACTTAGCCCCCTTATGAATAATAAATGGGACATTTGCAAAAGTCTCTACGTTATTGAGGACTGTAGGCTGATCAAAAAGACCATGCTCAACGGTTCGAGGAGGTTTAACTCTTGGCATTCCCCGTTTGCCCTCAATTGATGCAGTAAGAGCACTTCCCTCACCACAAACAAATGCTCCTGCACCTTTGCATATTTTTATGTCAAAGTCGAAACCTGAACTGAGAATATTTCTGCCAAGAAGTCCTCTCTCTTTCGCTTCACCAATTGCTGTTTCCAGACGGCTGACGGCAAGGGGATATTCCGCCCGTACATAGATGTAGCCTTCCGATGAGCCGCAACCTACGCCAGCAATCATCATACCTTCCAGTACCCTGTGAGGATCGCCTTCCATTATGCTCCGATCCATAAATGCACCCGGATCGCCCTCATCACCATTGCAGACAATATACTTAATGCTGGAATTCTGCCCTTTTACCTGCTTCCATTTTCGGCCTGTAGGATATCCGCCGCCTCCCCGCCCTCGTAGATTGGATTGATCAATTTCCTGGACGACCTCCTCTTGGCTCATATCAAATAAGGCTTTTGTAAATGCTTGGTATCCCCCAATTGCCAAATATTCATTGATCGATGTAGCATCGATATGCCCACAATGCTCAAGGGCAAGCCGGGTTTGCTTTTTATAAAAAGGAATTTCTTCCTGAGTAGGATACATCACGCCCTCTTTCTTATAAGCCAAGCGCTCTATAAAGGTTTCATTAATGATTGATTTTTCTATAATCTCAGCACAGTCTTCTGGCTTTACTTTTATATATAGCCATCCCTGAGGTTCGATTCGTACCAATGGACCCATTTCGCAAAAGCCATGACACCCGCTCTTTTTAATTCCTATGGATTTGTCATGAGGCTCTTTCTCTAAGGTCACGGTACAGGGTACATCATATGTCTCATTGGTTTTTATCAATTGTTCATAAATCTCAATGGCTCCGCCGGCAACGCATCCCGTTCCGGCACAAACCAAGATTTTCTTTATCTGCATGGCAAGGGAGTCCGCATAGGTTGTACAGGCATTTCTAAAGTCTTCTCTGTTTAAAAACATCTATTCTTCCTCCTTGAGCCTCATAAGAAGTTCCTGGGCTTTGTCCGGGGTCATGGCAGGATACACCTGATCATTTACGGTAAGCACAGGTGCCAGGCCGCACGCCCCAAGACAGGAAACCGTTTCAAGGGTAAACATAAGATCATCAGTCGTTACCTTATCCGCAGTAAGTCCAAGCTGGCTTTTCAGTCTTTCCAGGATAGGAATGGATTTTCTCACATGACAAGCTGTTCCATCACATATTTTTATTACATATTTTCCTTTTTGCTCTAGAGAAAAATTTTCATAAAAGGTAGCTATACTATAGATTTTAGCAGTGCTGATTCCTAAATGTTCCGAAAGATAAGAAAAGGCTTCCTTAGGCAAATATCGATATCTTGCTTGTGTTTCCTGTAATATAGGTATAATACAACTTTTCTCATATCCATACTTCTGCAGAATTTCGTCCATTTCTTTGTTATCAACTACTTCCGGCACTCTATTCCCTCCCCCATATTAACCATATTGTTGATTCCCTTTTTGTGAGCAGCATATATGAATTTATTCCCATAAAAATGAAATATTCCTGCTCCTAGAAATTGAAAATGATTAACTTTCGGAATATTCCCCGAAGGATGTCCCTGCTGTGTTACGTATATTCTTTATGTAGCATATACTATATCAGCTTCCGTAAGTTTTATTGGCGGTGATTTGTATGAACAGAGAGATCTTTGATAGTCGTAATGCTTGGGAGATGACAGCTATCCCCGGAGGGATCATCGAATGGATTGATAGTCAAGCAGCTGCTTTTATATTGGAAGGTAATTCTATCGTAAGAAGTATGAATCCAAATCCTCCTCAAAACTCTTCTCTACGAACCGGCTCCATTACAATTGATTCCCTAGACCAAGATTTTACGTTGACCTATAAGCCCTTGTCTTATGAATACCAGCAGCAGATTATGCGTTTTCATTCTGCATATACCCCACTATTACAATTCCTGCAGAAAGATGCATTTCTTTATGAAGAAATAGGCAACACGTGTACCACCTTATTCTTTGAGAGCGGTGCAAACAAGCTAGTTGGATTCTGCTCGACAAAATGCTCATCATTAAAGGTTAAGGGGCGAACAATAATAAGTCTTTGCCCTTCTGTGGAGGTAGCAGCACTATGCATTGACGATCATTATCGATATTTGGGTATCGGGCAAGCAATCTTAAATCACACCATCGAACAAATATATAAAATTCAAAGGATGGTAGGAGTACAATTCATTACGCTGTTTGCTTTACCAGAGGCCGCAGCCTTCTATCAAAAATTGGGGTTTTGTAAGTTAGAAAAGGGAATGAAAGTACTTTATACTTCAGTCCACGAATGCTGCATTCCTATGTATTTTGCCTTACCCCATATCCCAATCCGCAGCGTTCGATAATAACAACGATTTAAAATGAATTCATAGCTTTCTATAAAAATTCGTATCCTGCCATCTTTATCAAAAAATCATTTTTGGCCTTGACTTCTTATATAAATCATTTATAATACAATATATGAATATATGTTCATACGTTAGGGAGTGAGAGCATGGAAACCAAAGAATGTCCAGAGGATATTTGTGAGCAGCTCTGTGAGCATCCACAAATTATCTGTATCGCAAAAAAAGAATCTATTTCTGATCATGACGCACAGCAAGTCGCTGAAATCTTTAAATTACTTGGTGATCCTACCAGAGTGAAAATATTACAAGCGTTAACCAAACGGGAATTATGTGTATGTGATATTGCGGCGGTGATCGAAATGGGTCAGTCTGCCGTATCTCATCAACTGCGGCTTTTACGCAATGCTCGACTTGTCAGATACCGCCGTGAGGGAAAAATGGCTTGGTATTCCTTAGATGATGAGCACGTCCGTTCATTGCTCTCCCAAGGTATCGACCATATTAAACACAGATAGGAGTGAGATCATGGCGAATAAAACTCAATTCATTGAGGAGACAAATAAACAGCCTTGTAGTAATAGCTGTTGCTCTGAATCCAGTGTAGTATTGACTGAACCGGAGGCAATGCCATCCTGCAGCTGTTGCTCGGCAGAAGATTCCCCCACTGATGCTGAAATGGATCATAAAGGACACTTAGTTGAGACAGCAGCAACTGTCGAAGAGCATTGCGATTGCTGCTCCCATGCAGCTGCTCCAGCCAGTGTCCAAAGCGATATTATTGTGAATAACTTTACCATTTCCGGCCTCGACTGCGGAGATTGCGCGATTAAATTGGAAAAAGGACTCGGGAAGCAAAAAGGAATTTTAGAAGTAAAAGTTAACTTTGCTACTGCAAAGATGAAAGTAACGTATAATCATACTGTGATCCAATCTGCAGAAATTGCAAAAGCCGTTAGCAGCTTTGGATATGAGGCCATTTTACTAAGCGATACAATTAAACAGTCCCAATTTCATAAGTCAGTCTTTACCGTCTCTGGACTAGATTGCGGCGATTGCGCTAATAAGCTGGAGAAGCATCTTTCTACCCTGGCAGGGGTGCACACAGCAAATGTAAATTTTGCTGCGGGGAAATTAACGGTAGAGCATACAACTACCGACTCTGTTATTATGCAGGCGGTCGCCCAAGTAGGTTACAAGGCAGAAATCAACCCGCAAACGCTACACCATACCAAAGCACAGGCTGAGTGGTGGACCAACCCCAAAACCCAGTCTACTATGTTTTCCGGAATCGTCCTAGCGGTCAGCATGATACTTGATTGGCTTGGTATCAGTGATACAATCATTGTTCCTTTATATGTTCTGGCTGCTATTATAGGAGGGTACGCTACTGCAAAAAGTGGCTTTTATAGCCTACGCTCTCTTACTTTTGATATGAATTTCTTGATGACTGTAGCTGTCATCGGAGCATTCGCCATCGGGGAATGGGGCGAAGGAGCAACGGTTGCTTTTCTGTTCTCCTTTGGCAATACGCTGCAAACTTACACAATGGATAAAACAAGACAATCAATTCGGGCACTTATGGAGTTAGCTCCAGCGGAAGCTTTAGTTTTGCGTAATGGTCTAGAGCAGAGGCTTTCTGTAGAAGAAATCGTGATTGGTGATCTTATCATCGTAAAGCCTGGTGAACGCATTGCTATGGATGGCATTGTTAAGAATGGTATATCTGCCGTAAACCAGGCAACGATTACAGGAGAATCATTACCGGTCGAAAAGACAATTGGCGATGGGGTATATGCAGGTACCGTGAATGAGCATGGCGTATTAGAAGTTGAGGTTACTAAGATTGCTGCAGACTCTACACTTTCCAAAATTATGCACTTAGTTGAAGAAGCACAGTCACAGAAGGCCCCCTCTCAACAGTTTGTAGATCAATTTGCGAAATATTATACACCAGCAGTGTTAGCAATTGCCGCAGGGATCATGGTTGTACCTTGGCTGCTCTTTAGTCAGTCTTTCGCTCCATGGTTTTACAAAGGATTAGTCCTTCTTGTCATATCTTGCCCTTGCGCTTTAGTTATTTCCACACCTGTTTCTATCGTTTCAGCCATTGGCAACTCCTCAAGGAATGGCGTTCTTATTAAAGGCGGCGCGTACCTCGAGCAAATGGGTTCTATACAGGCCATTGCCTTTGATAAAACAGGTACCTTAACCCATGGTCATCCCAGAGTTACAGATATTATATCTGTGAACAGCAGCGAACAAGATATTTTAACCACCGCAGCCTCCATCGAAAAATGGTCTGAACATCCATTGGCGGTTGCAATTGTAGAGAAAGCAGCTGGGTTAACGTTAAAATCAGTAACCAATTTTAAGGCCCTTGTAGGACTTGGAGCACAGGCTGATATGGATAACCAGACTGTATTTATCGGCAATCCACGCCTGTTCGAAGAATTGGGATTAAACCTAACTCCATACGCAAGACAAATTACGGAATTACAGCTGCAAGGTAAAACCCTTATGCTCCTTGGAACACAAAACAGCCTTCATGGCATGATTGCGGTAGCTGATACCTTACGGGAAAATAGTAAGGATGCTCTTATGAAACTCCGGGAAGCAGGTATAAAACATATTGCCATGTTAACAGGTGACAACCGCCAAGTAGCCGGCTCCATTGCAAAAGAGCTGAATATTGATACCGTCTATAGCGAGCTGCTGCCTCAAGACAAGGTTGCAACCATAAACGAGCTGTTAACCAATTATAAGCATGTTGCGATGGTTGGTGACGGAGTCAATGATGCACCTGCCATGGCCGCCTCTACAATTGGTGTTGCCATGGGCGTCGCCGGATCGGATACCGCTCTGGAAACAGCCGATATAGCGCTGATGTCCGATGATCTTGGAAAAATGGCCTATGTAATCAAACTCAGCAACAAGACGCTGTCCATCATAAAGCAAAATATCAGTTTTTCAATCCTAATTAAAATTATTTTTGTTATTTTAACATTCACCGGTACAGCTAATCTATGGCTTGCCGTCTTTGCCGATACAGGTTCATCCATCCTTGTAACATTAAATGGAATGCGATTGATGCGAAGAATAAAATAACACTGTATGTTTTTATTATTGCTTCACTATGCCCGAAATAAGTAAAGCTCACTCTTACGCTGGTAGGAGTGAGCTTTACTTATTTCGGGAAACCTTTTAAATGCATACTATTTTTTAAAATTACAACATTTCAGTTTTTCCTGGTAGGATTTCCATCTCTTAAAAGAGCTTTTTTTTCTCTTTCTGAAGGTGACGGGTATTTACTTGGAGAACCATAAAATAAGGGAGGTTATTCTACGATGTGCTTAATTTTACTTGCTTACAAACATCATCCCAAATATCCTTTGATTGTTGCTGCAAATCGAGATGAGTTTTATTCCCGACCTACTGCATCAGCTCAATATTGGTCAGATTTTCCCCATATTTTAGCTGGAAGAGATTTGAAAGAACTTGGCACCTGGATGGGGATCACTGTCCATGGACGCTTTGCAGCTCTAACCAACTATCGGGATCCACGCCAGCATTTACCAGATGCACTGTCTAGAGGTCATTTAGTTGCCCATTATCTTAAAAATCAGCAACCCCCTCGGAAGTACTTAGAAGAAATATCCCAACAAGCTAAGCAGTATAATGGCTTCAACCTCCTGGTTGGCGATCTGCAATCTCTTTGGTATTATGGGAACAAACAAGGCCATATACATCCCGTCGTTCCTGGAGTCCACGGGCTTTGCAATCATATATTGAATACTCCTTGGCCTAAGCTCGAAAAAGGACGCCAGCAATTAGCCCAATGCCTTACACAAGAGGATGTTTTAGAAGATGAGTTATGGCAAATTCTAAGCAATAGAGAAAAAGCCACTGATAATCTACTGCCCAATACAGGTGTCGGTTTGGAATTAGAACGTACTCTCTCCTCAATTTTCATTGAGAGTCCGGAGTATGGAACACGTTCTTCTACAATCTTACTTATTAAACAGGATGGATGGGTTACCTTTATTGAACGAACATATCATTCTTCTAAAAGTTCTTGGCAAGAGTCCTCGTATCAATTCCAGCTCCAGATGCTGTAAAAAACGCTGTACAATCCTTTAGAACATATAAAGGAAGCGCCGAGAATACTGAGTAAAGAAAGCTCAGAGATTTATAGATGTGTTTGTATATTTTTATAAAATATCAATGAAAACTGGAGGGAATTTATCTATGAATGCAACCAGAAGCAAGCTTGTTATCGTTGGTACGGGACACGTAGGCTCAGCAGTACTAAATTGTGCTTTATCCTTTAATTTTGTATCCGAGATAGCTGTTATCGATATTATTAATAACAAAGCCCAAGGTGAAGCTTTGGATTCCACTCATGCATTACCTTTTTCTACCGGAGCAAATGTAAACATCCATGCCGGAACCTTTGAAGAATGTAAAGATGCGCGTGTGATTATCATCGCTGCAGGCCCAAGCATTATGCCAGGTGAAATCCCTGATCGCTTAACTCTTGCTGGCAGAAATGTAGAAGTAATGAAGGATGTAATGACATCCATTACCCAATACACGAAAGATGCTGTCATCATCATGATCACAAATCCGTTGGATATTATGGTCTATTATGCAGAAAACTTCTTCGGTTATCCTAAGAATAAGATCTTCGGTACTGGAACAACCCTGGAGACGGCGCGCTTTAGAAGCATCATGGCAAACAAGTATAAAATAGATCCTAAAAATGTGCATGGCTATATGCTTGGTGAACATGGTAATTCCGCATTCCCAGCCTGGAGTCTTGTTAATATCGCTGGAGTCCCCTACAATCAGCTAGACAGCTACTTTCAGCCAGATGAACCTCTAGATACAGAAAAGACGGCAGCTGGTGTTATCTCTGTCGCCTATGACGTTCTAAACCTTAAAGGCTGCACCAATTCCGGCATTGCGATGGCTGCTTGCCATCTTGCCAGGGCGGTTCTATTTAATGAACGCAGCATATTCCCCGTTTCCACCACTCTGCAAGGAGAATATGGCTTACACAATGTTGCCTTGAGTCTTCCCTGCATCATAACAGAAGACGGTATCGAAAGACGGATTGAGGTAGCTCTATCCGATGAAGAAATAAAAAAACTCCATCTTAGTGCCCTAAGTATCTCAAACGTCATGAAATCGGTAGGACTGATAAAGTAAATACATTAAACGGGTACAACATAGCTTATAATTCCAGTATAATGGATGCCTTTTAAAGTATACCCTCCAGAGTTAGTTCAGTATATCATACTGTCTAACTTCGGAGGGTATACTTCATTTGACATCAGCTTTCTTTATATCATCTTATCTTGCAATTATTCATAAATGCATATTTGTCCTCACTAAGAAGGATTATTAGATAGAATGTCATATATCTATAATTATGTAAAATTGTAATCTAGTACGTTGCGTCATTTTTCGACTGATTCATACCCTACAACGCAGTACCAATCGAATGCTTACAATTTAATAGTTACCTAGACTAGGAGGGAAAAGGATGTCAATTAAAACGAAAACACTCCTTTTACTCGTGGCTGCCCTGCTCGTATCAGGAATTATCGTTGGTAGTACAGGAATTTATATGCTGTATAAGCAAACCTTGAGCAGTACGGAGTTAGCCATGAATAATCAAACGGAGCAGCTTGCCGGGCAAGTAGAAGATCTTTTTGAGGCATTTGCGAAAAGTGGAAAAACCTATGGTCTTGATAGTGATTTACAATCTAATAATCCTGCACAAATACAATCTAAAATGAATACCTACTTTGGAGTTTCCTGGGGCATTGATCGATTAAATGTCCTGGATGTAAAAGGGATTCGAATTGCAATTGCTCCCTATGATGCTAAAGTAATTGGTGATAATTTATCAGATCGCAAGTTTTTTAAGGATACTATAAGTACCCAGAAATCTCAACTTAGTGATATTATCATTAATCGGGTTACAGGCGTGCCCTCCATCATACTTACCCAACCAATAACAGTCAACAATCAACTCACTGGAATGGTACTGCAAGCTGTCAACTTAGATACCCTGCAGAATTTTCTAGCCGAAATCAAAGTTGCATTCTCAGGAATTGTTGCCATTGCTGCTGAGGATGGCACCTTAATTGCCCATACCAACAAAGAGATTATTAAAGAACAGAAAAAAATTCCTGAGAATTTAATGAAGCGCTTTAAAGAGCAGCCAGGGCATTTACTCTACGACAAAGATGTTTCAGACACTGACGCTATGATGCTGGCAGTTCCTATAAAGAATACAAACTGGCTTGCAATCGTAGCATTACCCACATCTGAATTTCGTACTGGCTTTTATTCAACAGTAGCATGGATGATTGCCTCTTTGTGCTTTGGCTTACTCATTGTCGGTCTAATTGTTTGGAGATTTCTCTTCAAAACACTGCATCCACTTGAAAGTCTGGTAGGAGAAGCTACAAGAATATCAGAAGGGGATCTCACTCTTACCTCACTGGGCATTCAATCCAATGACGAAGTGGGTCGTCTAGCGCAAAGCTTTGAAAAAATGACAACGAATTTACGATCACTTATGAAAAAAATAGCAGAAGCTACAGAACAAGTTGCCTCTTCATCAGAAGAACTAAATGCAAATGCTGAACAATCAGCACAAGCCGCCAATCAAGTCTCTGCGTCCATTTACCAAACTTCCCAGGGGACAGAAAAGCAAACTGCAACGTCTGCCAATACCCTTGCTTTAGCAGAGCAGATTACCGCTGGTGCACAAAAAAGTGCAGAAGATGTCAAACAAGCGTCTGCTATCACCGAGAAAGCGGCTCAAGCTGCATCCGAGGGCAGTCACGATGTGAGGGAAGCAATAAACCAAATGGATCAGATTCAGCGGACGGTAAACTCGTCTTCCAATGTTGTAACAGAGTTAGGATATCGTTCAAAAGAAATTGGAATGATTATGGAAACAATCTCAACTATTGCAAAGCAGACAAATTTACTCGCTCTTAATGCTGCCATTGAAGCAGCCAGGGCCGGTGATCAGGGCCGGGGGTTTGCCGTGGTAGCCGAAGAAGTACGAAAATTGGCGGAACAATCACAATCTGCTACTGAAGAAATTGCAGAACTCATTCAAGATATACAAGAAAAGACACAGCACGCAGTTCAGGCAATGACCGCTGGTACATCCGAAGCACAAAAAGGAATGGATGCTGTCAATAAAGCCGGTAAAGCATTTAAAGAAATTGAACTGCAGGTTCAGGACATTGCCGCTATTACTAAAGAAACAGCAACTGAATTAGAACGCTTAGTCACAAATAGTACACAAGTTCTTTCTGCTGCTCAAGAAGTTGACAGTATTAGCCGTGATATTGCTGCCCAAACCCAAAATATTTCTTCTGCTACAGAAGAACAGTCAGCCGCTATGCAGGAAATATCCTCTTCCAGCCAAGGATTAGCCAATTTAGCTGGAGACTTGCAGCAATCGGTTCATCAATTTAAAATATAATCTTTTATCGTATATCCATTTATAAAAAAACTGATTCTGATGTCATTATCAGGATCAGTTTTTTATTTTATAATAAATGCTTAAAT
>CAMKSY010000032.1 GCA_946415545.1 uncultured Pelosinus sp.
CTTTAAAACCATGAGTATTGAAAGTGCTTTTGTCAGTCTGACATCAAACCAGATTGATCTCATTGCCAACCAAATGGGACGCAATGAAGAACGGGCCGCCAAATATACCTTTACCAAAGAAGTTAATAATTACACTCGCACTAAAATCACAGTGAAAGGTGACCGAAATGATATCACTACACTGGATGACTTAAAAGGAAAAACGATGGTATTAGTCCCTACCAGCGAGTCAGCCAGATTAATTAAAAAGTATAACGAAACTGCCGAGCCTAAAATCAATTTGATTTATACAGATAAAGGATCTGCTGAAACATTGAATTTAGTTGCCACAGGCCGGGCCGATGCCAGTGCCGACTATGAAGTAGCAGTAACAGAAGCAAAGAAAACCTTGGGCCTGGATGTGAAAAGTGTTGGTAAGGTAATTTCCGGCGTGCCTACTTACTTTATCCTAAGAAAAGATGATGAATCTCAGAAATTAGCTGACAAAATTGATGCCACATTAAAAGAAATGAGAGCTGACGGTACACTTCAGAAATTATCTGAACAATTCTTAGGGGCAGATTATACATCTTCCTCTAAGGAATAGAAAAGGGGTCTTATCTTGGGAAATTACTTTGATTTAACTTACTTGATTAAGACGTTCCCCATCATACTGTCCTATGTGCATACTTCATTGCTGATTACCCTTGTTGCAGGGGTAGTCGGCATTGTCATCGGAAGTATTGTAGCATTAATTCGAATTAATAAGATTACTGTTTTAGATAAATTGGCAGCCATCTACATCTCCTTCATACGAGGAACTCCCTTCCTAGTACAACTTTTCTTGGCTTATTTTGGTCTGCCCGAGCTCATGCAAAAATTAGGCTATCAAGGGATTCGCGAGATACCGACATTGTTTTATGTATTTATTGTATTTTCTCTCCATGTGGGGGCTTATATTTCCGAAATCATTCGCAGTGCTATTTTAGCTGTAGACAAGGGTCAATTAGAAGGGGCCTATTCCATCGGCATGGGAGCGTTTCAAGCCTATAGCCGGATTATACTGCCTCAAGCCTTTAGTATTGCAATCCCTACCATTTGCAATATTATTATATCCACATTAAAAGGAACTTCCTTAGTCTTTAATGTGGGAGTGATTGATATGATGCGTAAAGCAGATTTGATGGGTGCAAACAGTCATCGAAGCTTGGAACTGTATATTAATGTTGCCATAATCTATATTCTTTTGGTTTTCATCATCAGTAAAATATCAACCTTTATAGAGAGAAGACAAGTAGGTTATCATTAAATGAGCCATTTATAAATAAAGCTATGACTATGGAGGTGAATCGCTTATGAAAGACATAAATGAAAAGATAAATACACTTGCCGTAGCCCTCTATCCTGCATTAGTTGCCCTTCGTCATAGGATACACGAAAATCCAGAGTTGAGTAATCAGGAATATCAGACTGCCGGTCTAGTTGAAAAAGTGCTTTCAGATTGGAATATACAATATACGAGATTGCCGAATAGTACGGCAATTATAGCTCAAGTGAAAGGAACGCTAGAAGGCGAACAAAGTATTGGTATCCGAGCTGATATGGATGCCCTGCCAATTGATGAAGACACATCTCTGGGGTTTGCCTCGAAAAATAAGGGCGTCATGCATGCCTGTGGACATGATCTCCATACGGTAAATCTTTTGGGTACTGGGTATATACTGTCCCAGTTAAAAGATCAATTTGCCGGTACCGTCAAATTAGTATTTCAGCCGGCTGAAGAAATCGGCGGTGGTGCCCAGGAAATACTTGATTTTGGTGTCTTAAACAATCCAAAGGTAACAGCTTTCATAGCTGCCCACGTTTCTGAAGATGTCAAAACAGGTTATATCCAAGTGAAAGAGGAAGAAGTGATGTTGGCCTCCAGCCAGTTCACCATCCAGTTAAGCGGTCGAGGCGGTCATGCTTCAGCACCTCATCAAACAGACGATATCATTTTGGCAGCAGCAAAATTAATTCTGGAACTCCAGTCTATTCCCGGAAGAAAGATAAACCACCTTGAACCGGCAGTACTTACAGTCAGCAGTATTCACGGTGGCAGCCGAAGCAATATCATTCCTAAAGAATTAGTGTTAACTGGAACCATCCGAACCCAAAATAACACACTGCATCCACAAATTCATGAACATATCATTGCCATTCTAAAAGCCCACGAATTGATTACAGGCATTAAGGGAACCGCGTCCTTTCGATTCGGATCAGGAGCTGTCTATAACGATCCGGCAAAAACCCAAGAATTCATAACAGCCGCCGCTGCTATCATCGGTGAAGATCATGTATTAAAAGCCAGATTTCCCGGCAATGGATCAGAAAACTTCTACCGATTCTCGAACGAAGTCCCTTCTGTGTTTTTCCGCATTGGAGTAAATGATGATCCTTCCAAGAAGATAGAACCGGCTCACAGTCCAAAGTTCACAGCTTCCGATGAAGCATTGAAAACGGGCGTAAGGATTACAACGGCTGCAGCTATTGCATTCTTGCGAGAAGCAGGGTTAAGAGTATGAATACTATATTAGATTTTTCATTTATGTGGGATACGTTTATTCATTTATTGCAATTTATCCCTGTTACTTTATTTCTGGCTATTATCAGCATGATGCTAGCAAGTATGATCGGCTTGGCCAGCGCCATCGTGCAGCTCAAGAATATACCGATATTAAAACAAATCGCGACCATTTATTTGCTGATTGGCCGGGCAGTACCTACTATGGTCATGCTGTATATCGTGTATTTTGGATTGCCGATTCTGCTGCTGGTATTCACGGAAAAAACGGGAATCGATACAGGCTATCAGCATATACCCCCAATGGTTTTTGCAATTGCAGGCCTTACCGTGCACACCGGAGCTTATCTAGCAGAGATCTTTAGAGCTGCCATACTATCCATTGACAAGGGACAGATGGAAGCAGCCTTATCTGTTGGCATGACTTGGTTTCAAGGATTTTATCGGATCATATTCAGACAGGCGGCACTGGTTGCCGTCCCCCTGCTTGCAAATCAATTTTTAGGATTAATCAAAAGTACATCGATTGTATTCACCATCACTGTGATTGAACTGTTAGGCGGTGCCAAAATTGCTTCTGTAGAAACTTATCGTTATTTAGAAACCTACTTAGTCGTTGCGATTATGTATTGGGGTATCAGTATCGTCTTTGAGAAGCTCTTTTTGCTTGCCGAACAGAAATTAGGAATTTTTAAGAAGGGAGCTAACATATGATTGAATTTAAGAATATCCACAAAGCATTTGGTGAAAATAAAGTTTTAAAGGGCATTAATTGTACCATTCCTACAGGTTCTGTAACGGTCATTGTCGGACCAAGCGGCTCTGGAAAAACAACCTTGCTGCGTTCAGTAAACTTTCTGGAAAGAGCGGATAGTGGGGAAATCATCCTAGATGATATCCATCTGGATGTGGAAAAGGCTACAAAGGCAGACATTCATAAAATCAGGCAGCGTACGGCTATGGTTTTTCAGATGTATAATTTATTTAAGAACAAAACTGCTTTAGAAAACATTATGGAAGGTTTGACGATTGTAAGAAAGGTTCCCAAAGCCGCTGCTAAAGAAAAAGCGTTCTATTTTTTAGAGAAGGTCGGCTTGGGGCATAAAGCCAATGCCTATCCTCATGAATTATCAGGCGGTCAGCAGCAGCGAATTGGTATTGCTCGTGCTCTGGCACTTAATCCTGACGTAATTCTCTTTGATGAGCCAACTTCAGCCCTTGATCCGGAACTAGTCGGTGAGGTATTAGAAGTAATGAAAAAGGTAGCTCAGGAAGTAAATTCAACCCTAGTGGTCGTTACCCATGAAATTGCCTTTGCCCGTGAGGTTGCAGACCACGTTATCTTTATGGATGGCGGTGTCATCGTAGAGCAAGGTCCCCCAGAAAACATACTAAATTGTCCAAAAGAAGAACGTACCAAACAGTTTTTATCCCGTTATATTTCATTAATTGAATACAATATCTAATGGATTCCCTGGCATACACATCAATCTCCCGGCCTTTATCATAAATCCCGGGAGATTTTTGCCGATCATCGATCTTACTGCAGCTGAGGAATCGGATATTGCCTAATTGTTTCCAGCATGATATCCTGATTAAAAAGGATGTGTAAAAATGATTAAGAAATCATGGACGACCCTTATCGTCGTCAGTTTATGTATGCTTATTTTTAATGCCTCTCCCGTTAATGCGAAAACCTCAAACGATGTCAATATGCAAGAAGAATCCCTTCGCCAAAGTCAAGAGCAGCTTGCAGAAATTTTTGCGACTTTTTCAGAGATCAACACCACCCTTGAAAAGGATATAAAGGATTACGAAAGGTTTATTGAGGATTATCACAATGATCGCGTGACCCCGATTGAGATGAATACGAAGATTTCGACGTTGAATGAATCAATAATGGACACCCGCAGTAAAACATATTCCTTAAACTTTACTGGCAAATACGAGGACGATAAAGTTCAGCTGCTTCGAACTTGTGATATGCTGTATCAATCCCTAAAAGATATGAAAATATCCATAAGTCTTCGAAATACCGGATACTACTCAAAAGCAACGCAAGGATTACAGGATGCTGAACATCTTAAATCCTTAACATGGAAACATATCAATGAAGACCTTCATTATGATGGCTACATTCCAGCCAATTAAAAGATTTGCAAGAAAATACGCCATGTCGTTTCGAACTTGATCGAGGGACATGGCGTTACTACTTATTTTTTAGATACCATTAGGTATAAAGTCTAACATTCTTCATAGCTTCTCTCTTTTATGAAGTTCCATCAGAAAATTATTATTGTTACATAAATTTTAAATTATTTTATAAAAATTTTAAGAATCTTTTAAAGCAGGTTTATATTCTTTTCTTATAATAACCTCATAACAAATTCAAGGAGGTTATTATCGATGAACAAGATTCGTATTTTATACGATGTTATGAACACAATCAAGGCGAAAAAGAACGTAAAGGGTGTATTGCAGGTACAAGTAGAAAAAGACCAAGCAGCGATCCTTTCGCTCCAGAATGAATTCGAAAAAAATTTATTATCGGGAGAAATGAAAACAAAAGTAACTGCATCATTGGATTATGAGGGAAGGATTAAAGGACATCACCGGGAAGATGCAGCTTCCTGCTCGCCGGAAAGAATGCACCATGATTGGCCTCATCACATGCATCACTTCCCTTCACACCACCGCAGAGGATTGAAAGATGGGTTGGCTAAATGGACTTTTGCCTTGAGTCTCTTAAGCTCCTTACAATTTGAAGAACGAGCTGGGAAAATCACTGTGATATCACTAAGAGCCAATGATCTTCCAGAAGATATGAGAAAGCTGTTTTCCGAAAGAATCGCTCATGGCAGACACCACTGCCAAGGGCACAGCCTGTTAAAAGAGTTTTGCTCCATGGAACATCCTGACGTAACGCTTAGTATATTTATTAATCCAAATTATGAAATCGAGAAAGTCGCGGTTACTGCCGCCGGTACTCAAATGGATGCCCAAGCTGGTCAACATGATCTAAAAGCAGATGCCCAAGTAGTCTTTGCATGGGAGGATCAAGGCAATGCATCTTAAGCAATATTACATTCAACCTGAACGCTGCACACGCTGTCACCGCTGCCTTGCAGTTTGCCCATCAGGAGCAATTAAGCTTACAGAAACAGGCAAGCCCCAAATCCAAAATCTAAAATGTACCCGCTGCAAAGCCTGCAAAAAGGCATGTCATCAAAGTGCCATAACCTATCGTGTCCGTCTGCAGTTTTAAGTCAAGGGATCATTCTAGAGGAAGGGAAGGCGCAGATCATTTTGCACCTTCCCTTTCTTTAGAATATAATAGTGGTAGCAACGGCCTCGAAAAAAATGAAAGGTGATATTGATGAACAAGCATAACGACCCAGAATCTTCCCCTGACAATTTCAATACTAAAGACAAAGGCGGCTGGCCTGCTGCCTTTCGGCAATTTCATCACCACCACCACAGGCACCATCATGGACGTTTTCTGCAGCACTATACCTATTTTCGCTATCTTCGCCCACTAGGTATTGCCTTTACTTTTGTTATTCTCTATCTAGCATTTTACTGGGGAGGTAACAAGGAAATCGGCATCCTTTTTGCCACGCTGCTTGCAATAAAAGAAATCATCCATTTTTTCTTTATGTGGCGCATAGAAAAAAAAATTTTTAAGCCTATGATTCACTTAAAGCAAGGCCTGGATGAAGTTACTAAAGGAAATTATACGATTAAAGTAAAAAATGAACTATCTAGTGATCTCGGCATCGTAGTTGAAGCTTTTAATGAAATGACGGAAAAATTATATGAAAACGAAAAACTCCAAATGGAGTATGAAGAAAATCGTAAGGCATTGATTGCAAATATCTCACACGACCTTAAAACACCCATAACTGCTATTCAAGGCTATGTGGAAGCGCTTATCGATTCCTCGATCCCATCAAGAGAAAACCAAGAAAAATATTTAAAAACCATTCATCATAATGCAATTTACGTTAACAAACTAATTGATGATTTATTCTTATTCGCAAAATTAGACATGCAAAAACTGGAGTTTCAATATCAATGTACAAAGATTCAACCTTTTATGGATGATTTAATTGCAGAATATCGTTTTGATTTTAGCGAGCGGAATATTCAGTTTTACTATAGTGTGCTGCTGAAGGAGAATGTCCAAGTTAATTTGGACGGGAAACGCTTTCACCAAGCCATTAATAATATTTTGAACAATGCCGTTCAATATGGTCCTACGATAGGTTTATCAATAGAAGTGGTCGTCTACCAGCAAAAAAACGTTGTCTGTATTGATATCAAAGATAATGGTCCTGGTATTCCCGCAGAAAAGCTTCCTTTTGTCTTTGACCGATTTTATCGCATCCACAGGGAACGTCCGAAAGAAACGACAGGAACCGGACTGGGCCTAGCCATTACTAAAGAACTAATCGAAGCACACAATGGAAAAATTATTCTTTCCAGCAATTTAAACCACGGAAGCTGTTTTTCGATTCAGCTTCCCATATATCAGAAAAATGATGGGGAGATTGTACAATGAAACGGATTTTGATTATTGAAGACGATCTGGATATTGCAGAACTGGAACGTGATTATCTTCAGCTAAACGGCTATAAAGCAGAAATTGTTCAGGATGGAATGCTGGGATTAAAAAAGGCAGCTTCTTCCGTATATGATGCTATTGTCGTGGATTTGATGCTCCCTAATAAAGATGGCTTTGAGATCATCAAAGAAATTCGAAGAAATCAGGAAATCCCTGTGATTGTCGTATCTGCTAAAATAGATGACATCGATAAAATCAGAGGACTGGATGTAGGTGCAGATGATTACTTAACGAAGCCCTTCAGTCCCGCAGAATTGGTAGCAAGAATAAAAGCTCACCTAAAACGCTATCAAAGACTAAAGGGCCCGACCCACTCTCTTGAAGTGATACAGCATAAGGGCTTGGAAATCAATACTGCCTCACACAAAGTTTTTGTATATGGCAAGGAAGTGCAACTGACGACCAAAGAATATGAGCTTTTACTTTTTTTAGCTTCTAATCCAAATATTGTTTTTACTAAAGAGTATCTTTTTGATACCATTTGGGATAACGAAAGCTTTGGCGAAGCAGCTACAGTAGCAGTCCATATCCAGAAAATCCGCAAAAAAATTGAAAAGGATTCTACCAATCCTGAATTTATTGAAACTCTGTGGGGTACAGGATATCGCTTTAACTCAATTTAAACGCCGTTGTATAACATAGAAGCCGTTTTCCTTTTAGGAAAACGGCTTCTATTTCACTTCGTCTCTAAAGCTTACATTCTGTATCAAAGAACCAGACCGCCTTTGTAATGTGCGGACTGTCTTGATTGAAAAAGCAAAGTATGTACATTAGAGTTTCTTCTTGAGTTGACAATCCTTCTTTAATGACAATGTTACTTTTACATTCAATTCGAGAATATGACACACTAAATCCGGATCAAATCCATATTGCTCAGCAAGAGTTATTACTTTATCCCATCGTTTATCTATATTCGCATGATAGGAAGGAATACTTTCACGAACACAGCTTTCCTGATCTGATGACAGTGAATCTTCTGCATCAAATCCGACTAACCAATCGATACTTACCCTAAAATAACTGGCAATACGCCTAAGTGTTGCAATATCCGGCTCACGACGGTTAGTTTCCCAGGACGCAAGCGTGGAGCGATCAACCTGAAGAATCGTTGCTAATGCTTCTTGGGTCAACTCACTCCGTAATTTTTTTATTCGATCTCCTAATGTTGTTTCCATGAGCACACCCCTCATTATTACGATAGCGTGCTTATCATAGCAGTGCAATTATTCTGTCCATAAGACACTTTATTGGCAGGATTTTACATGATTCTAGAGAATCAGTGTCTTAAGGACACTAATTCTTATTAAATTAAAAACAAGATGATAAAAAAGGAGGGGCAGTTTCGTGCAGGTAGTAACATTTTCTAAAAAAATGGATGTATTGCAAATAACAGACAACCAACCTAAAAAGCAAACTACAGTATACAAGAATTCTCAAGCTGATGCAATTGCGGCGAATGCAATTACGCTGGTAAATGAAATCAGCGATCCGCTCACGGTCATTAAGGGCTATTTGCAAGTCTTCGAGAAGAATACTGTAAATAATCAGCAAGAATGGTTACCGATCGTATTTCAAGAATTAAATCGGGTGGAGCTATTGATCAGCCACTTTATATCAATATCTCAAAGTAAAAAACCGCAGTCTTAATTTATACCATAAGGATAGGTGAACTACTATAATATATGGCATTCGTCAGTAATGGAATATCCATAAATTATAAGAAAAGCCGAGAGAGCTTGCAAAATAATGCAGCTCTTTCGGCTTTTGTATTTTTACAATCTAAGACATACCACAAATCACTTCTGCATCTCTCCTTCTCGGTAAGAAAGATATATTTTCTTTACAGAGAAAAGAAGAGTCCACTCCTTAACTAGTAGACTCTTCTCCAAAGCAGCTCTTAGAGCCAAGGCGACTTATTATATTGCTTCAGCGCTTCTTTTTCGTTCTGTTCTTTGCACCTGCTTACTTTTAGCAGTCTCGCCAAACAATGCTCCAATCAGGTTCACGGTCAGACGAGCCGTCCTATCATCTTTATCCAGCAATGGATTAACCTCTACAAATTCTGCGGAAATCAGATTTTCAGCTGCCGCTAATAACCTTACGGCCTGCAAGCTTTCTTTATAGCTAAGGCCATTGGCGACGGGGGTCCCTACTCCGGGGAATTCTGCAGGATCAATACCATCTACATCAAAGCTCAGATGGATTCCATCACAACGTTCTGATAAATAACGTACAGCCTCGGCTATGACTGCCTCTATGCCCAATCGTTTTACATCATTTGCCGTAAATATTTTTATATTTTTTTCTTCAATAAGCTGCTGCTCGCCTTGATCCACATCCCGAGCACCAATCAACACAATATGCTCTGGTTTCACTTTTCCCTGGTAGCCTCCAATATTCGTCAAAGCCGGATGACCTAAACCCATACTGGCTGCTAAAGGCATGCCATGAATATTGCCAGTTGGAGATGTTTCAGGTGTATTCATATCAGCATGAGCATCGTACCAAATAACACCAATATTTTTATAATGCCTTGCAACACCAGCTAATGTCCCCATGGCAATGCTGTGGTCTCCGCCTAAAACAAGGGGAAAGCGCCCATCTTTTATAATATTTGAAACCTTTGCTGCCAGCTTTTCACTGGAATCAACAAGGGTTTTTACATTTTTAATATTCTCGCCGCTTTGCCTAAAGCATCCTGTAATGCCAATAGAAAGATTACCTTCATCCACGGCATCCTGACCGATACCTTTTAGACGATCCATTAGCCCTGCACAACGGATACTTTGCGGTCCTAAATTGGTACCATAGCGAGTCTGCCCCAACCACATGGGTACACCAACAATCGAAATCTTTCTTTTCATGAAATTCACTATCACCGCCCCAATCTTTACATTATTTTTTTGCTGCGAATTTTATTTTAAACCTTTCTTGTCTAGTGTGCAAGAAAAGTTTTATAAAATACATAGCCTTTATTCCCATTTATGAAGTCATGAATCCAAGATCATTCAATTGCAAAGTATTGCAGCTATCTCGTTGAAAAAATTCAATCCTTACTTAGAGTGCTTTAAAGCTTCATTTTACTGTATAGAAAGCCTATTCCTGTTAAGTTCCGGAATAGGCTTTTTTTTGTGAAATAAAAAATGTACATTTTTTTATTTTCCGGGACAAAATAATATTATGTATAGAAGTCATTCCATTTATAAACTACAAAGAAAAGGAGTTCATAACATGTTGGAACTACAATTGGGTCTTTTTGCTTTTCTCTTTATTGCAGCTTCCTTTTTTCTACTGCATGTATTGCATGGTCTAGGAATGATGTGAACTTCAATAATACGATGGTAAGACAAAAAATAAAGAGCCCGCAACTTCGTTGCGAGCTCTTTATTTTTTACGCTTTTTGTGCTTTTGCCCAGGAATCTCGTAATCCTACAATACGATTAAAAACAGGTAATTCTGTTGTAGAGTCCTTCGTATCCAAGCAGAAGTAACCGTTGCGGATGAATTGGTAACGCTGATCAGGGGTAGCTTGAAGTAAGCTAGGTTCCAGCATACAAGCTGTAAGCTTTTCCATAGAGTTAGGATTAATTGCATCCTTAAAGTCTTTTTCTTCTTGTTCTGTGTCTTCCTCTTTAAGAAGATAATCAAACAACCGTACTTCAGCCTTAACAGCCTGTGCAGCAGAAACCCAGTGCAGCGTCCCTTTTACTTTTCGAGTTGCTGTTCCTGTGCCACTCTTAGTTTCAGGATCATAAGTGCAGCGCAGTTCTATCACTTCACCCGTGTTTGGATCTTTTATCACTTCTTCACATTTTATAAAATAAGCATTTTTCAAACGCACTTCCTGACCAGGAGCCAAGCGAAAGAATTTTTTTATTGGTATTTCCATAAAATCATCCTGCTCAATATAGATCTCCCGTGAGAAAGGAATGCAACGATTTCCCAGATCAGGCTGCTCTGGATTATTCTCCGTTTCAAGCTGCTCTACCTGTCCTTCAGGATAATTGGTGATAATCACCTTTAACGGACGCAGCACTGCCATTGCTCGCAAAGCCTTACTGTTTAAATCTTCTCTGATACAATGCTCCAGCATCGCAATGTCGACGGTACTATTACTCTTAGCAACGCCAATTCGTTCGCAAAAATCACGAATGGCTTCCGGCGTATAGCCACGACGACGCAGTCCTGAAATGGTTGGCATCCTAGGATCATCCCAGCCATCCACCAAACCTTCTTCCACTAGCATCCTAAGCTTTCTTTTGCTCATTACCAGATTGGTAACATTCAACCTTGCAAATTCAATCTGCTGAGGGCGGTTCTCCATCTCAAGAGAAGAAATCAGCCAGTCATATAATGGACGGTGATCTTCAAACTCTAAGGTACAAATAGAATGAGTAATTCCCTCTAAAGCATCTGAAATAGGGTGAGCAAAATCATACATAGGATATATGCACCAGGTGTTGCCTGTACGATGATGTTCTGCCCGCATAATACGATATAAAATAGGATCACGCATATTTACATTCGGCGATGCCATATCGATTTTTGCCCGCAATACCCTAGAGCCATCAGCAAATTTTCCAGCTCTCATGCCAGCAAATAGTTCTAGATTTTCGGCTACCGAACGACTGCGATAAGGGCTGTTCTTTCCTGGTTCAGTCAAAGTCCCTCGGTATTCCCGCATTTCTTGGGGGTTCAAGTCACAAACATATGCCTTTTCTGATTGTATTAATTGAACGGCACACTCATAAAGCTGTTCAAAATAGTCAGAAGCATAAAACATACGATCGTCCCAATCAAATCCCAGCCATTTTACATCCTCTTGAATCGATTCTACATACTCGACTTCTTCTTTACTTGGATTGGTATCATCAAAGCGCAAATTACATAAGCCTTTATAATCCCGAGCAATCCCAAAATTAAGACAGATGGACTTTGCATGACCAATATGCAGATACCCATTGGGCTCTGGTGGAAAGCGGGTATGTACCCTCTTATTATTTTTATTGTTCTTCAAATCTTCATTGATAATATTTTCAATAAAGTTTGAAGAAATTGTTGTATTTGTCGTCATCCTTGAAACCCCTTCTCGATTTATCTTTTATCTTACTCACATTTCGTCATTTATCGCCCTTTTCCTGCCTATGTCAAGCATACAACTATAGTATATAGATAAAATAACCAAAATCCCTATAAATTAACCAATTTTAAAACTGGCGGTACTGCCTCTTTCTGTTGCCATTACTTCCAAACGGGCATCTATTCTTTCCTTTAGCTCAGGAACGTGAGATATAATCCCCACTAGTCGTCCTCCCTGCTGCAGATCGATCAAAGCCCTGATAGCAAAATCCAAGGCTTCTGGATCCAAAGTACCAAAACCCTCGTCGACTAAAATTGTATCTAAATGTATACCGCCTGCATAGGACTGAACAACATCAGCTAAACCTAAAGCTAATGACAAAGATGCCAAGAAAGTCTCTCCTCCAGATAAAGTTCCCACTCCTCTGGCAATGCCTGTATAGTTGTCAAAAACCTCTAAGTCCAAACCACCAGCAGCGTTTTTTCTGGCTCGTTCCAAGGTTCGCTGCAGGGAATAACGACTGCGGCTCATCATTTTTAAACGCTGATTCGCTGCCACAATTACATTCTCTAATAACGTTCCTAATACGAATCGCTGCAACGTTAATTTGTGCTCATTACTGCCGTTGGCGACCTCTGATAAACGTCCAGCTACAGCATATTGTGCTTCTAATGTCCCTAAAGCCTCATCTACTTGACTGATCTTCTTCAACCAAGCTTGCTGACGCTTTAGAAGCGCTGCTAGATTCGTGTGTGCAGCAAACATATCATTATATCGATTCTGCATAGTTGCAGCTACCTGCTGCAATCCGAGCATATCGGGTAATTCCAGATTCTCCGCTGCTTTAGCAGCATGTTCCAGGATCAGAGCGGCTTTACTACATTCTGAATCAAAAGCAGCAATTTTCTTTGCAATAACACTCATACTCTCTGGACTCTTCTTTGCACTCTCATAGTCTTGCTGATCCGTAAATCCAGCTGCTGCTACTCGTTCTGCAAAATAGTTTTGTTCCTCTTCGTATTTCATTTTACTCTCTATTAAGCGATAGCTGCTATTCTCCAGAAGGGTCTGCTTCTGGGTTACCAGCTGTTTCCCCTGCTGTACATGATGCTGAGCTTGTTCCCAAGCTTTTTTATATTGCTCTTGCTTATTTTGCGCACTTTCTAGAGCCGCAGCCAATTTTCCCATCCCTTGCAGTTCATCAGGTATTGCAAGACTCCTTTCTGCCACTATAATTTTTGCGGCTGTAAAGAGTTGTTCTGCTTGATGCCACGCTTCTTGCACCTGAACCAATTCTTTTTGCAAATCCTCTTGTTGTTTCCTTAACTGCTCCAACTGCCTTGTTATATTTCTGACCTGCTGCTCACCAGCCAACGCTTGCTCATGCTTCTCGCGCAAAATCTGAACTCGTTGAGATAATTCTTGCAAAGGTAATGCAGCTTGTTCTTTTAGCTCTCCTGTAAGATCGGCAATTCGCTTTTCCCATGTATCCCTCTCGGTTTGCAGCAAATTGTGCTGACTGCGGCAGGTATCTCTTTCCTGTTCTACAAATTCTACCCTCTTTTGAGCTGTTTGTAATTGATTTTCGTTCGGCATAATCCCAGTAGGAGCAGCCAACTTAGGATGATCCGCTGAACCACAGACAGGGCAGTTCTCTCCCGCCGCCAGGGTACTTGCCATAAAAGCTGCCTGCCCTTGCATCCATTCATGCTGCAATGTCATGAGACTGTTTTTAGCAGCTGTATAGTTCTTCTCAATCTCTGCTAACTTCAGCTCCGAGGCAGAGACTTGCTGCTCTAGCTGGATCAATTTTCTCTTGTGTTCCTCTAGCGTTCTACTCTTGGTAAGCAATCCTTGGGCATGCTGCCATTGTATTTCCCTGCTGCCCACTTCTAGGGCAAGTTGAGCAGCTTTCTTTTCTTCAATGGTGATATGATCTAGCTTTTCTTGTATCTTCGTATATTCCAATTCAGCAGCATCTTTTTTCTTTGCTGCCTGATCTAGCTCACTTTTTCTTATAGCTGCTGTACGCAAAGACTTTTCCAGAAGTTTGATTTTATCCTCAATCTGCTGTAAATGAATGATTTGCCCAACCAGCTTTTCCCGCTCTTCTTCCTTAGCAGCCTCTATTTCAAACCGCTGCTGCGCCTCTTTCAGCTTTTTCATCTCCGTATCCAGCTCAGCCTGATACGTCTTGCATCTCTCTTCTTGAGACAGTACCTCTTGAGCATAGTTGGATCGATTCTTTTCTGCATCAAACAAGCCCATGGCCGCCGTTGCCCGCAGTAGACCTGCTCGTTCTTCTTCGATGATTGGCTTTTGCTCAGTAAGCGCTGCAAATAATTGTTCTGCTTTTTGCTTGTCTTGAATTTTACCCTGTATAATTGCCCCTTGGTTTACGGCCTGTTGAGCGCTTTTTAATTCTTCAGTAATACTTTTGATTTGAATGAGTACGTTTTCTGCTTCCCTTTCATTTTGCTGCATAGAATCCAGCAGTTCATGCTCCTGCGATACGCCGGCTTCCTGCAAAATCCACTGACGTTGCTTACCTTGTTCTTCGCTCGCTTTTTTTAACAGTAGAGCATTGTCCTTTAGCTTTTCCTCAATTTTTTGATATAAATCTGTTTTAAATAATGCCTGCATAATTTCTTGCCGTTCATTGGAGTTGGCGGTTAATAATTTACGAAATTCACCTTGAGGCAGCAGTACAACTTGACGAAATTGGCTGCTTTTAAAACCCAGCAGTATTTCAATCTGCCTTGTAACGTCCAGCCATTTCGCTGCCAGCAAAATGGGTTCACCCACTAGAGGCGTACTCCACAATTCGGCTTGTGCCAGCATGGTCGTGGTACCTTCTCCCCGTTTCTTAGGCCGCTCTTGCTCTGGAATTCGTTTGACTTGATACCAAGCTTCGCCAATCGCAAAATCGAGGATCACTTCTGTAATTACATCACTATCGGCATGATCGCTGCGCATGGACTTCCCTTCACGCTGCGTGCCGCTGGCATCACCAAACAAGGCAAAGCACATACCATCTAAAATCGTTGTTTTTCCTGATCCTGTAGGGCCATGAATCAAAAAGAAGGTCCGATCCTTCAATTCCCTAAAATCAAGTTTTTGCTGCTGGGCATAGGGGCCAAAAGCTGTCATGGTTAAACATAAAGGCTTCATAGAATTGCCTCCCGTTCCTCACGGTATACGGTTTCGATCACATGAACCAATTGCATCTGCTGCTCCTGCGTCATATTTTCTCCCGTCATCTGATGATAAAAGGCGGCAAATAATTCTTTTTCACTCAGCTTACGATGATCTCTAGGCAAACCGCTAAGCACACCCTTTTTTACAAAACGCGGACTTTCAATCTGCAGTACATTCGGATATTTCTCCCGCAATTTCCCCATGGCATCTAAGATGGGCATTTCATCTAGCAGTGTTACTGATACATAATCCTGCTGATTTTCTTGATCGACAGAATGCTGCAGGATATCTTTAAAAAAGCCTTTTATACAACGAACGTCACGACGAGGGGATAAGGAAATTCTCTCAACAGTGATGCCCCCGACTTTATCCATCTCGATTAAATGAATACCTTTTCGTTGAGAAGCTTCTGCAAAGGAGTATTTCAAAAGTGATCCGCTATAATGAATACTTGAATTCCCCGCCTGCTGAGAATTATGTAAATGGCCTAAAGCCGTATAGCAGAAAGGCTGAAATACAGCCCCATTTACCATACTGCTGCCACCTATGGATAAAGGACGTTCCGATTCACTCTCCAGGCTCCCTGCAATAAAAGCATGAGCAATGGCTACGGAGCGTGCTTTATTAGGAATTTTTCTTATCACATGTTTCACCATTGCCTCTATCGCTTGTTCATGATTTGAAACCTCAGGACAAGAAAGACGTTCGCGAACGAATGCAGGCTCCCCATAAGTAAGGGGAGCAAAATACACTGGCCCATGCTCATCATATAATATAATAGGTTCTATTTCCCGAGTTAATGCCCCTGCTACATACAGCCCTTGAGCCGCTAATAGACGACTGCCAAAGCCTAGACGTTCTGCACTGTCATGATTACCTGCAATCATAATCGTAGGCACCTTGTAGTCTACTAAAATCTGTGAGATTAATTGGTTTAACAATTCTACTGCCTCAATAGGCGGCACGGCACGATCATAAATGTCTCCGGCAATAATAATCCCATCTGGTTTACTCTCCCGTACTAAAGCTAAAAACTGATCCAGTACATGGGCTTGATCATTCGTCAAATGAATGCCATGGAATAACCTGCCTAAATGCCAGTCTGAAGTATGTAAAAATCGCACAATCCGACCTCCTACCGCTATTTTCTACCTTCTTCGTGATACACATAAAAAATTCCTACAAAGATAATGTAAATCAAATGAATCTATGATAGAATTTCAGTATAGCAGGATAATCTTACCATAAGGTAGAGAGGTGACATTATGGACATTGCAGCCTTATCAGTTATATCATCCCAAAATAATTTGCAAAGTCAGGCCAGCATTTTGATGATGCGAAAAATACTGGATATGACACAGCAGGGTGGCCAGTCAGCCGTTGATTTATTGGCTTCTGCAGCTCCTAAATTATCTCCGGAGCATTTAGGACAGTCAATCGATATCTCAGCTTAGTGTAGTTAAAATAGAGAAAGGGTTTTAGAAATTCTTCTAAAACCCTTTCTCTATTTTAACTTTACCTACTCCTGACAAGAAATTGGAGTTTCTACATAGACTTGTCCTTCGCGGGTTAATGCAACCTGACCTGCGGTCCAATCAATGACCTTTTGTTCCAATATTTCTTCTTGTCCGACTTTTTCTAATACAATCAGTCGTATGGTATCGGTAAATATTTTATCTTCAATTCGATAACCTTGCAGCCTAAGCTGATTTTCCAGCATTCCCAAAAATGTATAATCAATTTCTACCCCAATGCGGGTATGATTTTGCCGCTGGGTAATTCCTACGGCTTTCAAACCAGTGCTGGCACTTTTGCCATAGGCACGAATGAGACCTCCGGCTCCCAGCTTTATTCCGCCAAAATAGCGTGTAACGACAATCACAGTATCTTTTAATTGATTCTTCTTGATGATCTCTAAAATAGGCTTGCCAGCCGTACCTGACGGTTCACCATCATCATCTGCTTTTTGCCACTGATCATTCCCTCCTATTACATATGCAGAACAGTTATGAGTGGCGTTCCAATGCTTTTTCCTAATTTGTTCTATAAAAGCGACTGCGGCTTCTTCCTGGTCTGCACGTTGTACATAAGCAATAAAACGTGATTTTTGAATTTCAATTTCCGCCTCACCATAACCGCTGACCGTTAAATATAAAGATAACATTGTATACACCTCAATCGATAGTAACTCCCTAATATCCCCTTCATGCCTTCGCGATTCCGCGCTTTTGCCCCAAAAAACTTATAATGCTGATCCGTATCAAAAACTTGCAATCATCATTACACGGGAGCATCCAAGCTGGCTACTGCAGCTAATAATTCTTCCAAGGCATGATAAAAACGATTATCTTCTTCTGCCGTTCGTTTATTAGGACCTTTCGTTCGACCGCCGCCGCGGCGTAATTTGGCTTTGACCTCTCGCTCCTCCAGCAAAAATTCGATATTATTATTGGAAAATATTCTTCCTACGGGACTTAAGCAATATGCTTTTTTCCCCAGGACCATTGCTGCCAGCCCCCAATCCTGGGTTACAATTATATCCTTAGCTTGTGTCAGATTCAGAACCTTAATATCAGCTTCCTGAGAACCATCGCCCACTACCACATGATGATCTGATAGAATCATGTGATTAAAACTAGCTACCGTCCAGACAGGAATATGGTATTTGCGTCCCAATTCCATACAAATCTGCAATGCATTTTTGGGACAAGCATCTGCGTCCACCAAAATTTTCATATCGATCACTCCTGTACCTTACAACGAAATTATACAATTTATTTTCTTGCATTGTTATTGAAAATTTTATCACACCTCTAAGATTATCTCAAAAATTACTTGTCAAATACGTCTTACTATTTTAATATAAAGAAGACTTGATTTTAATTGGAGTTCTAACACCATCTAAAATCCTAGTTTTTTTGTATTCAGCAATTTTTCCTGGATACATAGATACCAATACTAACAATTGGTTATACTCTTACTACTAATAATAAAAGGATGATTTAAAATGAGTGATAACACGGTATTAGATTTTTATGAACCTTTCGGCTTTTATGAAACAGAAACTGAAGATGGCTGTACTGCTCTTCTTTATGAAACACTAAATAACGGCGATTACGCCTTAGTCACTGATGGTGATGGTATTATACCAGAAGACCTGGAGCAAGAAATCATTTTTGCATATTACACTGCAGATGGGGCTTTTTCCTGGAGTGTCAGTTTTGAAGATTCCCATCATTTTTTTGAACTGTTAGGAAAACATACAGAAAGTAATCATCTCATTGATATTGTAAAGCAATATCGTGATAGTGGCGATTACTATTAAAAAATATAACTTTTTTAACTGCAAAGACGAATGAGCTATAAAGAACACGATGAGATAGTACGAAGTGTATTCTTTATATAAAATGCACAAAGGGTTCTAAAGATGAAAATCTTAGAACCCTTTGTACATTTATTTTTTCAGTAAATCCTTCGCTCTTTCTTCTAATTCAATATCTTCTGCTTCCGTAGGTTTTACGACTACTCCATGAGGTGTAGACCTGCCATCCTTATCCACATGAATAAAGGTCATAAAACCGTCTAAAACAAAGGTTTCATCCTGAGACATAACTACTTTTACATACACAACCAAGCTGGTTTTACCCGCATAAGCCAATTTACTTTCATAACGAATAATACTGCCTTTTGGTACTGGACGGGAAAATAGTAAGCCATGTATATTTAAGCAAACCGTATTCTCAGGTTTTGTTACTGCTGACGCTGCAACAAAGCCCGCTTCTACAAACCACTCTGCGCCCCGGCCTGA
>CAMKSY010000033.1 GCA_946415545.1 uncultured Pelosinus sp.
GATCAAAGATTGCCAGGCACGAGGCGGCTGGGATTTTGTAAAGGACGTTTTAATTAAAAATATAGATAAACTTAAGATGTTTGGCTATCCTTATAAGGGATATGCAGCCAGGATTGATTCCATAAAAAACTATTATCGTCATAATATGGATTTGCTTAGGCCGGAAAAATGGGAAGAATTATTTTTCAAATCCGGACTTGTGTACACGAAAGTAAAAGATGAAGCCCCGGTTAAATACAAGGAAAATGCTAGAGCCTTTAATACGATGATAGCCAATGGCTGCATCATCGAAGGACGCGTGGAAAATAGTATATTATTTCGTGGTGTCAAGGTACATAAGGGTGCATATATTAAAGATAGTATTATTATGCAAAAATGTGAAATAGCTGAAAACGCGATTATTGAAAATGTAATTTGTGATAAAAATGTTTGCATTACCCATGGGAAATGGTTAAAAGGGGAAAAGAACTATCCTCTGGTAGTGGCAAAGGGAACCATCATATAAGGGGAGTGAGCAAAAGATTATCCTTCAGAATTAGTCAGTTTCAGGAGGTTTTTTTTGTTGATGGATAAAGAAGGATTTAAAGAAGCCTATAGCAAAAGGTTACAAGCCTTGCATGGCAAAAGTCTTGAAGAATCCAGTCTTCACGATCAGTATGTAGCGTTGGGGAGTCTGCTGCGGGATACTATCAGCCCAAATTGGATAAAGACCAATCAGCAGTATAAGGGCAACGGCGATAAACAAATCTATTATTTTTCAATTGAATTTTTGCTGGGTAAATTGCTGGATATGAACCTGATCAATCTAGGAATGAAAGAGGTTTGCCAGGCCGGGCTTGCAGAGCTGGGGATTGATCTATCTGTATTATTGCAGGAAGAGCCCGACGCAGGGCTTGGCAATGGAGGGCTTGGTAGACTTGCTGCTTGTTTTTTAGATTCTATGGCAGCCTTATCACTTCCAGGGCACGGCTGCGGTATTCGATATACCTATGGATTGTTTGAACAGAAAATAGTAAAAAATTATCAAGTGGAATTACCAGATAATTGGCTGAAAGATGGTTATATCTGGGAATATCGTAAAACGGATAAAGCAGTAGAAGTTGCTTTTGGCGGCCAAGTGAGAAGCATAGTAAAAGAAGATGGCAGAACCTATTATGTTCAGGAGAATGCAGAAGTGATACTTGCCGTACCGTATGATATTCCTATGATCGGATATCAAAATAATACGGTTAATACTCTTAGGCTATGGAGCGCAGAATTAGCACATAGTGACTGCTATTTTGCATTCCGTAATCGGAATGATTTCTTAAAAGCGATCGAATATAAAAATTCTGTGGAGCGAATTTCTAAGTATTTATATCCGGATGATACCCATCCCGAAGGTCGTTTGCTGCGATTAAAACAGGAATATTTTTTTGTTTCAGCCGGATTGCAAAGTATTTTGAAGCGGTTTAAGTCTGCTAATCCTAGCATTCAAGTCTTTCCTGATAAAATTGGCGTGCATATTAATGATACGCATCCAGCTTTAGCTGTTCCGGAATTGATGCGAATCTTAATTGATGTAGAAAATCTCGGTTGGGATGAGGCCTGGCAGATTACAACTAAGACCATATCCTATACCAATCATACGGTACTGCCTGAAGCTCTTGAAACATGGCCGGTGGAGATGTTCCAGAACTTGCTGCCCCGGATTTATATGATAATTGAAGAAATTAACCAGCGGTTTTGTAAAGAACTTTGGGAACAATATCCTGGACAGTGGGGACGTATCAGAGATATGGCAGTGATTGCTGATGGAGTAATACATATGGCACGTCTGGCGGTGGTAGGCAGTCATAGCGTGAATGGGGTGGCGAAGCTTCATTCAGAGATTCTGCAGCAATATTTGATGCATAATTTTTACCAATATGATCCTGCTAAATTTCATAATAAAACTAACGGCATTACTCACCGTCGTTGGTTATTAAAAGCCAATCCGCTGCTTACAGAGCTAATTAATCATGCAATCGGAACACATTGGATTGCTGATCCAAAAGAACTGCTGCTGCTGCGTAAATACTCCCAGGATACTGCTTTTAAAGAACAATTAGCAAATATAAAACTAAAGAATAAAATAAAGCTGGTTGATCATATTTACAGCCATTATGGGATATCTGTGAATGTCCATTCTATTTTTGATATACAAATCAAACGGATTCATGCTTATAAGCGCCAAATATTAAATGTATTGCACATTATGCACCTATATAATGAATTGAAGTTAAATCCTCAATTAGACATGGTGCCACGCACCTTTATTTTTGCTGGCAAGGCTGCACCGGGCTATTATATAGCTAAACAAACGGTCAAACTAATTAATATCTTAGGATCTGTCATTAATCATGACAAAACAATACAAGATAAACTAAAGGTAGTTTTCATGGAAAACTATAGTGTGTCCTTAGGGGAAATGCTGTTTCCAGCAGCCGATGTCAGTGAACAAATTTCTACTGCCAGCAAGGAGGCTTCTGGAACCGGAAACATGAAGTTTATGATGAATGGGGCTATTACAATTGGAACCTTAGATGGTGCGAACATCGAAATCAAAGAGGCAGTTGGGCCGGAAAATATTATTATTTTTGGTCTTACTGCCCAGCAGGCACTTGATTATTATCAGCATGGAGGCTACAATGCCTGGGATGTCTATAATGAAGATATGCGGGTTAAGAAAGTAATTGAGCAGCTGGTAAATGGGCATCTGCCTGATGACAAGGAAGAATTTAGACCCTTGTATGATTATTTGCTGCGTAACAATGATGAGTTTTTTGTATTAAAGGATTTTGCAGCTTATGCTGATGCTCATCGACGGTTAGACGATATGTTTCGTCAGAGACCACGCTGGCAGTCGATGTGTCTGGAGAATATTGCTCATTCAGGTCTATTTTCTAGTGATAAAACAATACGGGAATATGCTGCAGAGACCTGGCACCTGGGAGAGTCAACTATAAGAGGATGAAAAAGCAGCGAGAGTATACTTATGCGTAAAGTATGCTCTCGTTTTATACTGCGCTCACGAAATACTGTAATGATATGGTATAAAATTTACAAATAAATGCAAAAAATTCATTCGTAAAAAGAAGGGTTTTCCCTGACGAATGGACAAGTATAGGGTAAGAGAAATCATATAATTTTTTTACAAAACAACAAAATTATCCAATATCATTACATATAAAACAATATTGTAATTTTGAATAAGGGGGACAGGCTGCATGTTAATGGATAAAGATGAATTCAAAGCCATTTTTGTGAACAATCTGCAAACGATGTTTGGTAAAGGGATTGAGGAAGCGTCTATTAATAATAAATATATGGCCCTAAGCCGAGTTATTCGTGATTGCATTAGTAAGAATTGGATGGAGACGAATAAACAGTATAGTGAGTCGGGTGTAAAGCAAGTGTACTACTTTTCCATGGAGTTCTTACTGGGAAAAGCACTGGATATGCACTTAGTTAATGGAGGAGTTAAGGAAATCTATCAGGAGGCTCTGAACGAGCTGGGGATTGACCTAAACGAATTGGAAAAGCAAGAGGCAGATCCGGGTCTGGGGAATGGCGGATTAGGCCGTTTGGCAGCCTGCTTTATGGAATCAATGGCGGCTGTTGGTATACCGGGACACGGCTGCGGCATCCGCTATACGTATGGTTTATTCGAGCAAAAGATTGTGGATCATAATCAAGTAGAATTGCCCGATAATTGGCTGCAGGATGGATATGCCTGGGAATTTCGTAAAGCGGATAAAGCAGTAGAAGTTAAATTTGGCGGCACCATTAACAGTAGCCAGCAAGGAGGTAGATGGGTATTTACTCATGAAAATTATGAGGCTGTATTGGCAGTACCTTATGATGTTCCTCTTGCTGGCTATCATAATAATACAGTGAATACCCTGCGGTTGTGGAATGCAGAATCGTTACATGACACTTTTGATTTAGCTTCCTTTAATAGGGGTGAATATTTAGAAGCCATGGAGTATCGGTCCTCCGTTGGCTTAATATCAAAAATCTTATATCCCCAAGATAATTTTTATGAAGGACGTCTCTTGCGTTTAAAACAGCAGTACTTCTTTGTTTCTGCTGGACTGCAGAGTATTATTCGGCGTTACAAAAAGAGGCATAGTTCTATGAAGCAATTGCCGAAAAGAGTAGCTGTTCATATTAATGATACCCATCCCGCCATCGCTGTGCCTGAATTGATGCGCTTATTGATGGATCAGGAGGAATTATCTTGGGATGACGCCTGGAAAATTACTACAGAAACCATTTCCTATACTAATCATACTATCATGCCGGAGGCCTTAGAAACATGGCCAGTGGAAATGTTTAAGTCACTGCTGCCAAGAATGTATATGATTGTACATGAAATTAATGAACGCGTGTGTCGCAGTTTATGGGATGCCTATCCCGGAGACTGGGAGAGGATCCGAAGCATGGCAGTGATTGCTGATAATATGGTGCATATGGCCAGGCTTGCTGTAGTTGGCAGCCATAGTGTAAATGGTGTTGCTCAAATACATACAGACATTTTAAAAGAACACATTATGTCAAATTTCCATACATTCTACCCCAAGAAGTTTAATAATAAAACCAATGGTATTACCCATCGGCGGTGGCTGTTAAAAGCCAATCCTGAGCTTGCCGGAATCATAACCGATTGTATTGGATCCGGTTGGATCACCGATCCTCAGCGCTTAGAGGAATTTGGGAAATTTGCCACGGATAAGACCATACAAGAAAAAGTTCGTAAAGTGAAACACAATAATAAAAAGATATTAGCAAAATATATTAAGGAAAAAACAGGTGTTACCGTAGATGCTCGTTCCATCTTTGATGTTCATATTAAACGCATTCATTCTTACAAACGGCAAATATTGAATGTTTTTCACATTATGGATTTATATAACCGATTAAAGGAAAATCCATCGTTAGCCATTACGCCTCGGACTTTTATTTTCGCTGGAAAAGCAGCACCGGGGTATTATATTGCAAAACAGACGATTAAATTGATTAGTGTCTTGGCTTCGTTAATTAATAAGGATAAAGATATTAAGGGGAAGCTGAAGGTCATCTTTTTAGAAAATTATAGCGTATCCTTAGGAGAGCTGCTGTTTCCGGCAGCTGATGTGAGTGAGCAGATATCAACAGCCAGCAAAGAAGCTTCAGGAACAGGAAATATGAAGTTTATGTTAAATGGAGCGGTAACGATTGGTACGCTGGATGGAGCAAATGTGGAGATTCATAATGCAGTTGGCGATGATAATATCTTTATTTTCGGGCTAACCAGTCAACAGGTATTTGACTACTATAATCACGGAGGGTATGATGCTTGGCAGGTATACAACAGTGATCTACGGATTAAGACCGTTTTAGAGCAATTGGTGAACGGATTTTTGCCTTATCAGAGAGAAGAGTTTAGACCCTTGTATAATTCCTTGCTTGCCGATAATGATGAATTTTTTGTCTTACGAGATTTTGATGCTTATGCTAAGGCACATGTCGAATTAGACAAACGCTATAAACAAAAAAATAAATGGATCGAAATGAGCATTCATAACATTGCGCAAGCAGGTATTTTCTCAAGTGATCGCACGATTTGTGAATATGCCCGCGATATTTGGCACACGAAACCTGTAGTTATTACCAAACCATAGTCTGTGAAGAATGATAGGGGGAGGTATTATATGGCAGTTCCTATTTCACCAATCAGTCAGGAGGATCTGTATCTGTTTCATGAAGGCAGTAACTTTCGAAGTTATCAATTACTGGGAGCTCATATTCTCACGGAGAATGGCAAACCAGGTGTACGCTTTACGGTATGGGCACCAAATGCAAAGGGAGTACGAGTTGTCGGAGATTTTAATGCTTGGCAGGGTGAGGATCATAAAATGAACCGCGTAGGTGAGTCAGGTGTATGGTTGCTGTTTATACCTGGCTTAACGGCAGGGGAAATCTATAAATATGAAATTGTGACTGCTGGCGGACAGACGAATATGAAGGCAGATCCTTATGCTTTCTATTCTCAGCTTCGACCGGAAACCGCTTCAGTAGTCTATGAGTTAAATGGTTATCAATGGAAAGACACAAAATGGCAGTCAAGGAAGATGCAGCTTGTAAATCAGCAGCCTCTATTGATTTATGAGGTGCATTTAGGATCGTGGCGGCGAGGGGCAGACAATGCTGTGCTGACATATCGTGAGCTGGCAGAGCTTCTTCCGCAGTATGCATCTGCTATGGGCTTTACGCACATTGAGATCATGCCGGTTGCCGAACATCCTTTTGATGGGTCCTGGGGCTATCAGGCGACTGGATATTATGCCATTACGAGCCGTTACGGCACGCCAGAAGATTTTATGTATCTGGTTGATGTATGTCACGAATATGAAATTGGTGTGATCGTAGATTGGGTACCGGGGCATTTTTGCAAAGATGATCATGGACTTAGGCAGTTCGATGGTACTGCGTTATACGAGTATACTGCTACCCAGCGGGCAGAAAATAAAGGATGGGGTACTGCCAATTTCGATTTAGGACGCACGGAAGTGCTGAGCTTTCTTATCTCCAATGCTCTATTTTGGCTGGAGGTCTATCATATTGACGGTATACGGGTGGATGCGGTTTCTAACATCTTGTATTTAAATTATGGCAGAGAAGCTGGGGATTGGACACCCAATCAATATGGGGGTGATGGCAATCTGGAAGGAGCAGCTTTTCTGCGCAAGTTAAATGAAGTCGTATTTGCTCAGCACCCTAATGTGCTCATGATGGCAGAAGAGTCAACTTCTTGGCCCATGGTATCCTGGCCGACCTACAGCGGCGGCTTGGGTTTTAATTTCAAATGGAATATGGGCTGGATGAATGATATGCTGCGATATATGGAAATCGACCCAGTTCATCGCAAATGGAATCATCACCTGTTAACCTTTTCATTTATGTATGCTTTTTCAGAAAATTTTATTCTGCCTTTATCTCATGATGAAGTAGTTCATGGAAAGAAATCAATGCTCAATAAAATGCCTGGCGACTATTGGCAGAAGTTTGCCAATCTGCGTGCTTTTTATGGGTATTGGATGGCTCACCCGGGAAAAAAATTATTATTTATGGGCAGCGAGTTTGGGCAATTCATTGAGTGGCAGGATCATGAGAGTTTGGATTGGCATTTGGTGGCATGTCCTATGCATAAAAAACTGCAGGAGTATTGCCGCAGGTTAAATCATTTTTATCAAAAGGAACGATCGTTGTGGGTTGTAGATGACAATTGGCAAGGATTTGAATGGATTGACTGCAGCGACTACACGCAAAGCGTGATTTGCTTTATGCGTAAGACTGCCAGTCCCGAGGATACGTTACTTGTAGTGTGCAATTTTACACCTAGCGTATATCAGGATTACCGAATTGGCGTGCCTGATGAGGGAGCATACCTGGAGATCTTTAATAGTGATTGGGAAGAGTTCGGAGGATCGGGGCAAAAGAATACAGGAATATTAGCAGCAGAAGAGACGGCTTGGCATAAACATTCTCACTCCTTGGCGATCACCCTTCCGCCTTTAGCGACTATTTATCTAAAAAAGGCTAAATAAGCGGAAGGTAGCGTCCTAGATAAACATAAAGGTGTTGGAATAGAAGCTATGAAAGACTTTTGATAGTAGGGGGCGTTATTATGCACAAAAAAGCGTGTGTAGCTATGTTATTAGCAGGTGGACAAGGAAGCCGTCTTGGCATTTTGACACAGAAGTTAGCCAAACCAGCAGTTCCCTTTGGCGGTAAGTACCGTATTATTGATTTTCCCTTAAGCAATTGTAATAACTCGGGAATTGACACGGTTGGTGTGCTTACCCAGTATAAGCCTTTGGCCTTAAATAGTTATATCGGCATTGGCAGTGCATGGGATTTGGATCGAATGAACGGTGGTGTGTTTGTACTTCCTCCTTATGTAAAAGAGCAGGGAGGAGAATGGTATAAAGGTACGGCAGATGCGATTTGTCAGAATAGCAATTTTATTGATCGGTTTAATCCAGAAACCGTACTCATATTATCAGGAGACCATATTTATAAAATGGATTATTCTCTAATGCTGGAATTTCATCAAAAACAGCAGGCGGATGCTACGATTGCTGTGATTGAAGTTCCTCTTGAGGAAGCCAGCCGGTTTGGTATTATGAACACGGACAGTGAACAGCGTATTATTGATTTTGAGGAAAAGCCTGCAGAACCAAAAAGTAATTTGGCATCTATGGGAATCTATATATTTAATTGGTCGGTTTTAAAGAAATATTTGTTCGAAGATGAGATCAGCCAAAATTCAACTCATGACTTTGGTCATGATATTATTCCTAAAATGCTGGCGGATAAACGAAATTTGAGAGCCTATTCTTTCAGAGGATACTGGAAGGATGTAGGGACCGTAGAAAGTTATTGGCAGGCGAATATGGATTTGCTGGGAGAGAGGCCTGAATTGAATCTGTATGATTCAAAATGGCGTATTTATTCTTCGAATCCTCCAAGACCTCCCCATTATACTTCTGCTACGGCAAAAATAACGAATTCAATTATCGCAGAAGGATGTTTGATTCTAGGTGAAGTAGAAAATTCCATCCTTTTTCCAGATGTTTATATCGGGCCAGGTGCTAAGGTGAAAAACTCCATTATTATGTCCGGTGCACATATTGAAGATCATGTTGTGACGGATAAGGCGATTATTGGACGTAAAACAGTACTAAAACAAGGAACAGTAGTAGCAGCTAAGACGCTTGACGGGCAGCAGAAGATTGTAGTGTTGGATATTGATATGATTATTCCGCCTCATACCAGGATCGAGGCAAGTCTTTCCTGCAGTCCCCCAGAAGATGCGCTTTGCAAAAGGGAGGAATAAGATATGATAGATTTAATGGGGATTATCAACCTCAATGAAGCAGAAGAGCATGTAGGAGAATTAAGTCGTTCCCGTTCATTAGCCTCAATTCCCTTTGCTGGGCGTTATCGATTAATTGACTTTGTTTTGTCAAATATGGTAAATTCAGAAATCTCCAATGTGGGAATTTTTATTCAGCATAAGTATCGTTCTTTGGTAGATCATTTGCGATCCGGAAAGGATTGGGATTTGGCAAGGAAACGGGACGGGCTCTTTGTTTTGCCGCCAGCTTATACCAGAACTCCGATGCAGGTTCATCGGGGAGATGTAGAAAACTTATACAGCAATTTAGATTATATTTATCAAAGCCGTCAAAAGTATGTTATTGTTGCTGGCGCCAATATTGTGAGCAATATGGATTATCGAGTGATATTGGAATATCATAAAAATACAGAGGCTGATATTACCGTTTTATATACAAAAGCAAATTGCGGCACTCATGATTGTGTACGCTCTAATATTTTAGGACTAGGCCCAGAGGGGCGGGTTCTTACTATCAGTGAATTTAAAGATACAGGCGGTTATCAAAACATGTCCATTGACATGTTTATTATGAGAAAAGATCTGCTCATTGAATTAATCAATCAGTGTATCAACCGTGGCGATTATGATTTTGTAAAGCATTGTATCATTAAGAATGTTAAGAAGTTAAAAGTATTTGGATATCATCATCCAGGTTATGTGGCGCGGATTAGCTCTTTGCAAAGCTACTTTCAGCATAGCATGGAATTACTCAATCCTTATATCTGGAAGGAGCTGTTCTTCAAATCAGGATTAATTTATACAAAGGTTAAAGATGAAGCACCTGCCAAATATATACATGAAACGGAGGTGACGAATTCTTTAATTGCCAGTGGATGCTATGTGGAGGGAAAAGTCGAAAATAGTATTTTATTTCGCGGCGTAAAAGTGCATAAGGGAGCATATATTAAAAATAGTGTTATTATGCAAAAGGGGAATATCGGTCCAGGAGTAATCCTCGAGAATGTTATTTGTGATAAGGACGTTCATATTACCGCTAATAAGCAGTTAAAGGGTGAGTACAGCTATCCCCTTGTAATAAAGAAAGGACGGGTGATTTAACTATGACAAAAGTATTAATCGCAGCCGCTGAAGCGGTACCTTTTGCAAAAACAGGTGGATTAGGAGATGTTATTGGTTCATTGCCTAAAGAACTGATTCAGCAAGGTGTGGATGCCAGAGTCATTATACCTAATTATCAAGATATACCCGAGGGTTTTAAGTCGCAAATGGTGTTTAAAAATCATTTTTTTGTGCAGGTTGGCTGGCGTCAGCAATATTGCGGGATTTTAGAATTTGTTTATGAAGGTGTAACCTTCTATTTTGTGGATAATGAATATTATTTTAAACGACACGGCTTTTATGGTTACGGGGATGATGCGGAGCGCTTTGGCTTCTTTTGCCGTGCGGTATTAGAGGCTCTGGACAAAATCGATTTTATGCCGGATATCATTCATTGCCACGATTGGCATGCTGGAATGATTAGTCCGTTGTTAGATGCTCATTATCGCGAAAATTCGAAGTATAAAAATATCAAAACGATGTTTACCATTCATAATTTAAAATATCAAGGTGTATTTTCCCAAGACGTTTTACACGATATATTGAGTCTGGACTGGAAATATTTCACTCCTGAAGGTGTAGAATTCCATAAAGCTGTTAACTTTATGAAGGGTGGTTTGGCTTATGCGGACATGATTTCTACTGTCAGCAGAACCTACGCCATGGAAATTCAAGATCCTTATTTTGGTGAAGAATTAGATGGATTTTTACGAAAGCGTCAAAATCGTTTAGTGGGTATTGTAAATGGCATTGATTATGCTGTATATAATCCAGCTACGGATAATCTGATTTCTGCTACCTATGATGTGGATACCATTGAGAATAAAAAGAAAAATAAGGTAGAATTGCAAACTCGTTTGGGGCTACCCGTCAGGGAGGATGTACCGGTCATTGCTATTGTTTCTCGATTAGTGAGTGCCAAGGGATTGGATCTAGTCGAACGAATGTTTCAGGATGTGGTGAAGCAGGCTGCAATTACTGGAAGGGATACTTATGATATTCAATTAGTGGTTTTAGGGACTGGTGAAGCGCGGTATGAGAATTTCTTTAAGTACATGGCCTGGCAGTATCCTGGTAAAGTATCTGCCAATATCATGTTTGATGAAGATTTAGCTCATCAAATTTATGCTGGTGCTGACATGTTCCTGATGCCGTCCTTATATGAACCTTGCGGTATTGGTCAACTGATTGCTATGCGTTATGGCTGCTTGCCAATTGTAAGGGAAATTGGCGGTCTGCGCGATACGGTTCGTTCTTATAATCAAGAGGTCTGCGAAGGAAATGGTTTTACTTTTGTAAATTATAATGCTCATGAAATGGCAGATACGATTAATTGGGCACTAAGAACATTCCAGGACAAGGAGTGCTGGAATAAAATCGTAAAAAATGCGATGCAGAGTGATTATAGTTGGCAAAAATCTGCTAGAGAATACAAGAAAATTTATCAAGAATTAATAAAACAGGTGTAGTTTCAAGGAGACAGCTTCATGAGAAAGAAAGCAGAAAACAGCTCTAAAGGGTCATGCCAGTAGATATTTTCTAGCGAGTGAGGGATGTAGTATGAAGCAGGAATTAATTCTTCATGATTCACAATTGGATTTTTTTCGCAGCCCCTTTGGGGCTGTTTATTGTAATCAACCTCTTGTACTTCATTTGAAAATACAGAGTTCTGTTAATCCTGCAAGTGTTGTACTTCGTTTATGGCGAGAGGATCGGGGTGAAGAAAAAATCCCGATGAAAAGGTTAGACGATTCTGGAGAGTCGTTACTTTATCAAGTACAGCTGAATGCTCCCTTAGCCCCTTGCATTATATGGTATTATTTTATGATTCGGCTGGAGGATCGGGTATATTATTATGGGAATCAGCCTGACCGTCTTGGAGGAATTGGTCAATTATATGATACAGAACCTCCTGGTTATCAAATTACTGTATATAAAAAAGGGGCCGTTACCCCTGATTGGTTTAAAGAATCGGTAATGTATCAAATTTTTCCGGATCGTTTTTATAAGGAAACCGCAAATGGACAGGTTTTAGCGGCTCCTAAAGGCAGCGTTATTCACGCCCATTGGGAGAATCATCCTTATTATATTCGTGATGCAGATACAGGGCGGATTGTATCCTATGACTTCTTTGGGGGGAATCTGCAGGGAGTTATTGCAAAACTGCCCTACCTAAAGGAACTTGGTATTAGTGTCATTTACTTTAACCCGATCTTTGTATCTCCCAGCAATCATCGCTACGATACAGGGGATTATAAAAACATAGATGCTATGCTTGGTGACAACCAGATTTTCACGGAATTGTGCAATCAAGCAAAAGAATATGGTATTGCTGTCATTTTAGATGGCGTTTTTAGTCATACGGGAAGTGACAGCATTTATTTCAACCGGGAAGGAAATTATCCTGTGGTGGGAGCTTACCAATCCAAAGAGTCTCCTTACTATAATTGGTATCGCTTTAAAGAATATCCCCACTCTTATGAGGCTTGGTGGGGGATTGACACAATGCCTAACGTGGAAGAAAATGAACCTTCCTATATTGATTATGTAATTGAAGGAAAGAATAGTGTAATTAAGCAGTGGCTGCAGCTTGGAGCTAAGGGATGGCGTCTGGATGTGGCAGATGAGCTGCCCGATGAATTTATAAAAAAGATTTATAAAACTATGAAAAATACAGATTCAGACAGTGTACTCATTGGTGAGGTATGGGAGGATGCTTCTAATAAAGAGAGCTATGGGAAACTTAGAAAGTATCTGCAAGGGGAGGAATTGGATTCGGTAATGAATTATCCCTTCCGTGGGATTGTACTGGATTTTATTCTTGGCGTGATTGGTGCTCCTGCCGTTCATCGAAGATTTATGAGTCTGGCAGAAAATTATCCTCGTCAAAATTTTTATGCTATGATGAATTTAATTGGCAGTCATGATGTAGCCAGGATTTTGACGCTGCTGGGAGAGGCTCCTCCTCCAGAAAGTCTTACCGTTGCTCAGCAAGCTGTATATCGTCTGCCTGATGATAAACGTCGATTGGGAATTGCCAGATTAAAGATATTGGTTCTATGGCAAATGACCTTTCCTGGTGTTCCCTGCATATATTACGGTGATGAAGCAGGTGTAGAAGGTTTTAAGGACCCTTTCAATCGAAGAACGTATCCGTGGGGCCAAGAGGATCAGGAACTGTTGGCTTGGTATAAACAAGTGATTGCAGTGCACAATCGCTATGATATTTTCAAAACAGGAGAATGGATTTCCCTGCCTGTTCATGACCAGGTATATGGATATATTCGCAAGATCAGCAATGGTAAGAATGTTTTTAGTCAATCTGCTCAAGATAATACAGCAGTGATCTTATTAAATTCGAGTATAGATCAATCCATAACCGTGGAAATTCCGATTCGCAAGTGGTGCCATGGTATCATGGTCGATATGTTGAATAATAAACAGGAAATACGGATTGTAAAAGGAATGTTAACGGTATCCCTACAGCCCTTGGAAGGCAAGGTTCTCTTACAAATAGAAAAAAACTTTTTACCGCGCCAAGCAGGAATACTCTTGCATCCCACATCCTTGCCTTCTAAATACGGCATTGGGGATTTGGGAAAAGAAGCCTATGAATTTATTGATTTTTTACATAGGAGTAAACAAAAGTTGTGGCAGGTACTGCCGTTAAACCCAGTGGGCGATAGTCATTCTCCTTATCAATGTCCTTCTGCCTTTGCAGGTAATCCTCTGTTGATATCTTTAGATAAATTAGTGAGCTTAGGGCTGTTGAATGCACAAGATCTAGGACAGGTTCTTGTCTTTCCTGATGAGCAGGTTGTATTTTCTAAAGTAAAAGAATATAAGGAATCCTTATTGTATAAAGCTTTTATGACATTTAGGCGGCAACCTATATCTCAGGATTATGAACGTTTTCGTAAGGTGCATCATGGCTGGCTTTCAGAATATACGTTGTTTATGGCGTTAAAAACCTATTTTAAAGGGCAGTCCTGGAACCTATGGCCTAGTGAAGCTGCTTTGCGGGAACCAACAGCGATGAAGCAGTATAAAGAACTGCTGGCGGATGATATTGACTATCATACTTTTTTGCAATTTGTCTTCTTTAGTCAATGGGAGGATGTAAAGAGGTATGCGAATCAGCAGCAGGTCAATATTATTGGTGATATACCCATTTTTGTGGCTCACGATAGTAGTGATGTATGGGCAAATCAGCATCTGTTTGATTTAGATGAAAATGGCAGGGCACAAACAGTGGCAGGGGTTCCGCCTGATTATTTTAGTAAGACGGGTCAATTATGGGGTAATCCTCATTATCTCTGGGAAGAGATGGCTAAAGATGACTATCGCTGGTGGAGGGAACGGCTGCATATTTTATTTTCTTTAGTCGATATTGTCCGTGTAGACCACTTTCGCGGATTTGAATCCTTCTGGGAAGTACCTGCTGCAGCAGAAACGGCAGAGCAGGGGCAATGGGTAAAAGGACCGGGGGAGAGATTTTTTCGTATTTTGCAAAAGCATCTCGGCCCCCTGCCTATTATTGTAGAAGATTTGGGTATCATTACACCGGAAGTGGAGGATTTAAAATATGAACTTTCTTTTCCGGGAATTAAGGTGCTGCAGTTTTCTTTCTATCATGATGAGCAGGGAAAATGCATACCTTTTACTTGTGAAAAGAATGTGGTTGTCTATACAGGAACCCATGATAATGATACAATCACCAGTTGGTATGAAGAACTGCTGGCAGAAGATCCGGCCTTAGCAGCATGCATACAGCAGGAAATTGGTCTAGATAAGGACGAGAGGACTCTTCCTTATTGGAAATTTATAGAATTTCTATATAAGACTAATGCCGATACTGCTATTGTTCCCTTACAGGATATCTTAGGTTTATCGGGGATTGCCAGAATGAATCTTCCCGGTACAGCAGGAGGCAGCAACTGGGCCTGGCGGCTGAATAAGAAGCTGTTAACCAATGAGGTCAGCAGTAAATTGGCTGGTCTTACAGAAACATATACAAGATAATTCTCTGTCTCTTGTTAGAAGTTCGTTTAGGACGGCAAAGGATGAGCGTAGCTATCTCATCCATTGCCTGTCTGTGGCATAGATAGTGTTTCGAAGCCTATGTTTATTTTTAAGGGGAAATACTGTAAAAACTATTGACGAAAGGATAGAATCAATAGTAATATTAAATTAATACCGAACCGGTATAGTATTAATTTAAAAAGGAGGTGTGTTCGTGCAGTTCAACCAAGCCACAGACTATGCTTTCCGCGTCATTCTGCATTTGGCCGAACTGCCTGAAGGAGAATTAGCCAATAGCCAGACAATCGCTGAACAACAAAATATACCAGCAGGTTTTTTGCAAAAAATTATGCGATCTTTAGTTAAAGGAGAATTGGTAAAATCCTATCGGGGAGTAGACGGAGGTTTTGTCTTGGCGAAGTCGTCTGAGAAGATCAGCCTTTTGGATGTAATTGAAGCAATGGAAGGACCTTTGGATTTGCAACGATGTTTAAAAGAAGATTCTGCCTGCACGAAAGGCTGCGGTGAAAAATGTCCCGTACATGCTTCACTAGCTGTGATTCAAGCAAATTTTACAAAGGCTTTACGTGAAGTTAATTTTGCTAGACTAGTAGGAAAAGATAAAGAGGAGAGGTAGGGGGAAAATATGGAAGAAGTGCTTTTGGCACGATGGCAATTTGCTATTACGACAGTGTACCATTTCTTATTCGTGCCGTTGACATTAGGATTGTCCGTATTAGTGGCTGTGATGGAAACCATGTATGTCAGAACAGGCAATGAAACGTATAAAACAATGACTAAATTCTGGGGTAAACTATTTTTAGTTAATTTTATTATGGGTGTGGTAACTGGAATTGTTCAGGAATTTCATTTTGGAATGAACTGGGCTGAGTATTCTCGTTTTATGGGGGATATTTTTGGTGCGCCCTTAGCTTTAGAGGCTTTATCAGCATTTTTCCTGGAATCGACTTTTTTAGGGCTATGGATTTTTGGCTGGGATCGATTATCTAAAAAAATGCATGCAGCTTGTATATGGCTGGTTGCATTTGGCAGTAATTTATCAGCGTTTTGGATCTTGGTGGCCAATTCCTTTATGCAGTCTCCAGTGGGGTATGCTCTTCGCAATGGACGGGCGGAAATGACTGATTTTATGCAGGTAATAACTAACCCATATGTATGGGGGCAATTCCCGCACACGATTTTAGGAGGCTTAGTAACTGCCGGTGTATTTGTAACAGCCATTAGTGCTTACTATTTATTGAAAAAACGTCATTTGCCTGTGTTTAAACCTTCTATTAAAATTGGTTTGGCATGTATGCTGGTAAGCACATTGTTAGTAATGGGTACAGGACATTTACAAGCTCAATTTCTTGCTACAAAGCAGCCGATGAAGATGGCTGCCATGGAGGCATTATGGGAATCGGCTGATCCGGCACCTTTTGCAATTGCAGTGGTGGTGGATGAGAAAAACAAAAAGAATTCCTTTGAAATTGGTATCCCAGGGGCATTATCTTTTTTAGCTTATGATAAGTTTTCAGGAGAAATCAAAGGGATAAACGAATTACAGGCAGCTGCAGAGAAAAAATATGGACCGGGTAACTACACTCCTAATATTGCGCAATCCTTCTGGACATTTCGTATCATGGTACTATCTGGATTGTGGATGATGCTTGTGGCAGCATTAGGTGCATTTTTCTTCTATAAGAAACGACTAGAAGAGAATCCTTTTATTCTCAAGTTGTTATTGTGGAGCCTTCCTTTCCCCTATATTGCTAATTCGACTGGCTGGATTCTGACTGAAGGCGGAAGGCAGCCTTGGATAGTAGTAGGTTTGCAGAAAGTCAGTGAGGGTGCTTCTACGAATGTAACCAGTACTGAAATCTGGATATCGATGATTGGCTTTACAGTACTGTATGGAGTATTAGCTGCCGCCGCTATTTACTTAGTGCGTAAGTTTATTATCATCGGACCTTTGGATGAAAAGCCCGTTCTAAGTGTGCTGACGAAGAAGAAGGAGGCAACATTATGGAACTAAATATCTTGTGGTTTATCTTAGTAGGAGTCCTATTTACCGGCTTTTTTTTCTTGGAAGGCTTTGATTATGGTGTGGGTATGCTTCTGCCTTTTATCGGCAAAAATGATGTGGAAAGACGAATTGTAATTAATACGATTGGTCCATTCTGGGATGGTAATGAAGTATGGATGATTACTGCAGGGGGAGCTTTATTCGCAGCCTTTCCCCATGTATATGCTACCATGTTCAGCGGCTTTTACATGGCACTATTTTTGATGCTGGTGGCATTGATTCTGCGAGGAGTAGCCATTGAGTTTCGCAGTAAGGATGAAAGTTCCAAGTGGCGCAGTACATGGGATTGGATGATCTTTCTTGGAAGCACCTTGCCAGCATTGCTTTGGGGTGTCGCTGTAACCAATTTGATTCAAGGTATACCCATTAATGGGAAGATGCAATATGCCGGGACTTTCTTTGATTTATTAAGTCCTTATACCTTAGTGGGTGGAGCTGCCTTCTTATTAGTATTCTTATTCCATGGAGCATTGTTTCTGACTCTCCGGGTGGAGGGAGAACTCATTGAACGATCCCGCAAAGCAGCTGTGAAAATTGGTTTGCTTGCAGCGTTGGTCTTTTTGAGTCTTGTCGGTTTAACTTACACAAATACGGATTTATTTAAAAGTGCATTAGCCAGCAGCGCCTTATGGGGGGCAGTAGCAGTCTTTGTCGCCGGCTATGTTCTGCTTTGGTTAAAAAGATTTGGCTGGGCATTTACGATGAGTGGATTGGCGATTGCTTTTACAACGGTAGCCTTTTTTAGTGGTCTATTCCCTCGGATAATGGTGTCCAGCTTAAATCCTGAGTGGAGCTTAACCATTTATAATTCCGCTTCTAGCCCATACACGTTAAAGATTATGTCCTTTGCAGCTCTGGCCTTAGTGCCGATTGTGCTGGCCTATCAAGGATGGACCTATTGGGTATTTCGTAAACGGGTTACAGCCAAAGAGTTGGAATATTAATGATGGATAGGGGCAGCTTGCCAGCTGCCCCTACTCATAGATTTAAATCAAGTTTTACTTTGTTAAAATATTGTGTATATTTTGTAGACTTATGGTATAGTGGTAATAGGATTCTTTGTTTTATTTAAAGAAGGGGGCGATAGGTATGGTAATGAAAGTTGTAGAGAGTGATATTGCAAAACTTCCCGATAATTATAGGAATTTTTATCATGATGTTATAAAATTTATTCCTAGTGAACGCGTTTTTGTTGACCCGATTCGTACATTGGCATATGGTGCTGATGCTAGTTTTTACAGCATGCTTCCCAAAATCGTAATTAAAATTAAAAATGCAGAAGAAATGTCTAATATTTTAAAAAGAGCCAATCAGGTAAAAATTCCTGTTACGTTTCGTGCTGCAGGGACGAGCTTATCTGGACAATCCATTACGGATTCTGTGCTTTTAGTTGCTACAGAAGGCTGGCATAATTACTCGATTAGTGCTGGTGGTGAATCCATTGCGCTGGAACCAGGTATCATTGGCTCTGAAGCCAATGCATATTTAAAATCCTATTCCCGAAAAATTGGGCCGGATCCCGCAACAATTAACAATGCTATGATCGGTGGTATTGCAGCCAATAACGCCAGTGGTATGTGCTGTGGTACGGCTGATAATAGCTATAAGACAGTTGAAAGCATGAAGCTCATTTTTGCAGATGGTTCAGTGCTTGATACAGGAAGCGCAGCTTCACGAGAAGAATTTAAAAAGAATAATCCTTCCATTATAGAAGAACTTGAAAAAATCCGTGATGAAATTAATGCAGATGCAGAGCTGACACAGCTGATTAAGCGTAAATATAAAATTAAAAATACTACTGGATATGGTCTAAACTCTTTTGTCGATTATTCAGATCCTTTTGACATTATTAATCATTTAATGATCGGCTCCGAAGGCACACTAGGTTTTATTACAGAAATAACCTACAAAACGGTCATTGAACATGAACATAAAGCTTCGGCATTGATGATTTTTCCTGATATGAATACCACCTGTCTGGCAGTAATGGAACTTGACCGTGAGCTGGTCGCTGCTGCTGAACTGATGGATCGTGCATCCCTTCGTTCTGTAGAAGATGAACCGGGAATGCCAGATTATTTAAAAAC
>CAMKSY010000034.1 GCA_946415545.1 uncultured Pelosinus sp.
TTAAAACATTTTTTTTAAAAAAAAAAAAAAAAAAAAAAAATACCTCTCTATAGTGAGGTATTGCTTCTTATAACCCCGCCACAGAGAGAGCATTTTTATTTAAAATCGACTATACATTTTTTATACGTAATGTCTGGTAAATTGAATCCTTCGCTCACATCATTAAAGGGCTACACTAAATCTGTAAGTCGTAGTTGTAGTAGAAATTTGACCTTTCTGCAGAATGCAAGATGGAAAATGCGAATGATGAATTGCATCAGGAAGTCCCTGCGTTTCAAGACATAAACCTAAATAAGGTCGAGAATTTACCCCATAAATATCAAAATCATTTGGTATTTGATTTCCCGTATAGAGCACTACCCCCACTGCATCTGTTTCGATAGTCAGAACACGTCCGCTTTCTTCATCCTGCAAGACAATTTCTCGATTATGATTACTGTCTAAAATAAAGGGATGATCATAGCCTTGTCCGGCTATCGTATTTTGAGGATGGATAGAATTGAGTCCCTCTATGATTTTTCGGCCAGTTCTAAAGTCAAAAACCGTATCCGTTACATCCAGCAGCTCGCCAGTTGGAAGCAGCTGCTTTGTTAGTTCCAGAAAGCGACTACTATCCATTCTTAAACTATGTTGAGAGATATCTTGTTTGAAATTACCGCTTAAATTAAAATAGGTATGATTTGTAGGATTAAACAAGGTAACTTCGTCTGATACTCCATAATAATGAATTCTGAATTCATTATTATTATTAAGCGTATATGTTACTTTTGTTGTCAATGTCCCTGGATATCCTTCTGTTCCGTCCAAACTGGTATAAGTAAATTCAATAGCATCTTCTTGTTCTTTACTAACCACCGTTGCATCCCATAGTGCATTCTGAAAACCATTTGGTCCACTATGAAGGTTATTGTGACCATCATTACTGGGCAGTATGTAGTTTTTCCCCTTTATTTCAAACTGCGCGTCTCGTATTCTACCAGCTACTCTTCCCACAACTGCACCAGCAAATAGAGGATTTTTTTGATAATCAGCTACGTCTTGAAAGCCGATTACAATATTTTCATAAATACCTTTGCTGTCAGGTACTATAACCTTAGTAATAATGCACCCATAATTCAAACAAGAAATTTTTATATCGTTATCATTTCTAAACGTATATTCGTATACATTTTGCTCATTTACCTTGCCGAATAGTCGCTTACTAATTGACATCATTATCACTCCTTGTGTTATAGGGTTTCTACGTGTAGTAAGAGAGCATATCAGCAAGCTAAGGCTGACATGCTCAAGCTTTCTGATGCAAAGCTGATTTTCTTTTATTAGTTCCTTCCTTGTGATTCGATTTGCTCAAATCCATAGTCAAATAGCTTCGCTGCATCGTTCCAGCGGTAGTCACTATTAAGGATAACGGCTATTAATTGTATATCGCCTCGTTTGGCAGAAGCTACTAAACAATCACCAGCATCATTGGTATAGCCTGTTTTAACCCCATTAGCTCCAGAATATGTATTTAGCAACTTATTTGTATTGCGAACATGCATTGCACTTCGGTTCAGAAACTTAACACTATATTCTTGAGTGGATACAATCTTTGCAAAATCAGGATTTTTCATCCCATATGAAGTAATTAATCCAAGATCATAGGCAGTAGTATAATGATTTATTGGATCAGGCAGCCCATGGGGATTGGTAAAGTGAGTACTTATTGCTCCGATTTTATACGCTTTAGCATTCATAATCTCAACGAAAGCGGGTATTGACCCAGCTACATTTTCAGCGATAGCTTCTGCTGCATCATTGCCTGATACCAGCATCATACCATACAATGCATTTTTTAATGTTAATTGATTTCCTGCTTTAAGTTCGAGACTTGATCCTTCACAAGCTTCATCACTAGAGCTTACAGTGACAATATCATTAGAATTACCTTTTTCCAGTGCAGTGATCAATGTCATAATCTTAGTTGTACTGGCTGGATACATAATACTCTTAGAGTTTTTTTCAAATAATACTTGATTGGTATCGGCCATCATTACAATAGCCGCTTCAGCCTCTACTTGAGGAGGATTCGGGGCTGCAAACACAATATTTGCCCCCAAAATCATGCTTAAAAGTAATAACGTGAACCGACAATACATATGTGCTGCCTCCGATTTAATTTGACCAAAAACGCAGCTTTGGCCAGTATATTAAAATGCTCGATTCTCTCTTATTTAAGCCTCCTTCTCTAATTGACTATCCTCTAATAACTCTTTCATTTCATCTTGCTGTTTATATAAATAACCATGTTCCCAATTCAAACTCATAGCTTTTTCAAAATCGGCAATCGCATTTTTTATATCACTGATATCTTGATATGCACGAGCCTTCCGTGCATATAGTAACGCTCTGTTTGCATAAGCAGCATCATGTTCAGGTTCTAAAACAATCACTTGGTTATAATCATGGATCGCAGCCAGAAATTCTTCTGAAGTATGCGCATATGAAAGATGACCATTTTTTTCAAAACCTTGTTTCTCTTTATATAATGCTATTTCATCATATAGTTCACCCCGCCCAAAATATCCAGCTGCATGATTAGGTGACAATCGGATCGCTTCGGAATAATCAGCCAACGACTTATCTTTTACCCGTAAGTTCCGATGATAACATTTGCCGCGGTGAAAATAGGCAGCAGATTGATTCGGATTTACCTCAATTGCGACCGTGAAATCTTGCAATGCATCTACATATTGTCCTAATGTGCTGTATAACAAACCTCGTTGTATCAGCGCATCATAATGCTTCGGATTTAAAGCTAATACCTTCGTAAAAGCGTTACAGGCTCTTACCCAATCTTGCTGCTCCAATAGCGCCATCCCGTATAAATAGTCCCGTTGTTCATGGTTCTTATTTACTAGCTGACCTTTGTTCTTTTTTTCCTCAAATTTCTTTTTAGAGTGCTTCTCGCAATATTGTTGTATGCTCACTATTGTTTCTGGTATATTGATTTCCTCATATTTTATCAAACTACTTTTGATATATTGGGAATCAAGAGCCGCGTTAGCAGAATTGTTGGTCAAAGATTGCTTATTAAATCGATCCCCTTTTGTCAGTAAGATACGCTGTTCCAATTCCAGATGTAACTCTGCAAGGTCCTTTCCTGCACTAGCTAGACTTCTATATCGAAGTAACTGTTCCTCAAATAATTGATTAAACAGTCTTTCATCCACATAAAGTACAGTATGAAATTTCTCTGCTATCCATTCCCGAATGGGAAGAGCGATTTGTTTTGCAAGGTCTGGCTGCTCCTTGCCTAACCAGATTTCCACTCGATAATAGGTATAAGCAGCAATTTCAAAGATGGTAGAATCCCCCAAGTACTGCTTTGACACCTGTAAACTCTGTTCATCCTGCCCTTTTATGTCAGACTTTCCCCAAGAAACAGCACTCTGTATGATTTCTAGAAATAATGCATAAACATCTGGATTCTCGATGTCCACCTTCTTCATTTCTTGTTGTATCCATTTACGAACCATCGAATTTTTTTCTGTATTTTTTGAAAATAACCATGAAAAGATACTCAAAATCAACCCTCCTTTTATTATATAATTATCGCATAATTTGGAAAATACACAACCCTAAGAATTAGGATTTATCTAATACAAGATACTGAATAAAAAGAGAGTCAAGCAGATCACTGCCTGACTTAATGACTCATTAAAAACAGTTCTACGGTTTTTAATGATGGCAATCCTTTTCTTCCCCCAAGAGCCTGGGTATTAAGAGCAGCTACTGCACTGGCAAACTCGGCACATTTTTTTAGAGACATGTTATGAAGAAATCCATATAAGAAACCTCCGTGATAACTATCCCCACATCCTGTGGTGTCTATAACCCTGTCCATATTAAATGCAGGTTGATGAAAGATACCAATGTCATTGTCAAAAACCCAGCTTCCATTGATTCCATCTGTTATTACGACAAGTTTTAAACCAGCTTCTAGCAAGGACTCGCCTGCACATTCCACTTTAGTTTGATTTGTATAGGTAAGAGCGAATTCCTTTGCTACAATGCAAATATCTACCTTTGGTACAATTTGCCGCATATTGGGGTTATATCGATTTGCGCCACCATCAAATGATATTTTAACACCCGCTTGTTTTGCAACATCGATTGCTGCTAAACTAGCATCAAAATGTCTCCCATTCAAATGAAGAACCTTGGCTTTTTGTATGATAGGGATATACTTTGTAATATCTCTTATCTCTGGAACCGTTCCAGGATGATAGAGAATGGCACGGATGCCAGTCTTTTTCTCAACTAGTATATTGGCGATTGAAGAAGAGTGCTGCGGAAAGATTTCGAGGCAGTGAGTCTGTACCTTATATTTTTTAAATTCTTCTGCAATCAGCAAGCCGCTCCAATCATCCCCAAGGTTATCAATCATTATTGTGCTGGCTCCTAATTTTGCCAGCGTCACCATTGCTGTGGCGACGGGACCACCTCCATCAAGAACCATCTTGGATGCCTTTTGTACTTCCCTTGATCTAGGAAAAGCGTCAACAACAGTAAACATATCCAACGTGGATACCCCAATTCCTACCACATCTACCTTGCCATTCACTGCATCATACATGGTTATCACTCATTTCATTTATTTTTACTTCTCTACAAAGAGAAGCAGCGTGCTATTCTTACTTCCCAGAACGGCACGCCTTTCTCATTTTTCAGCCTAGCCCTGCACATTATTTATAGCATGAGCCTTGGTTGTTATATAATTGGGAATCAAAAGCACTACTGCTAGAATCGCTACAAGAATGTAAATCCCTGATGGCCCTACTGCCTCATAAGCTTTACCTAACAAGATTCCTAAGAAACCAAAATCTGCATCACCGAATGTTGTATTCTGGAATCCTAACTGTCCAAGAACAGGAAGCAGGAATGCAGGTAAAAAAGTAATGAGCAATCCATTTACAAAAGCTCCTAATGCGGCTCCTCTTCTACCGCCAGTGGCATTTCCGTAAATTCCGGCCGTAGCACCGCAAAAGAAATGTGGAACAAGCCCTGGTATGATGAGCACACCCCCAGCGGTTCCTAATAATAACATACCTATTATACCGCCAATAAAGGAACTAATAAAGCCGATTACCACAGCTGTTGGAGCATAGGTAAAGAATACAGCACAATCCACCGCCGGAATTGCATTGGGTATGATTTTGGTTGCAATTCCTTGAAAAGCAGGGATTAAATCACCTAGGATCATTCGAACACCTGCATACACGATGGTAACGCCAACAGCAAATTTCAGAGCAGACATAATGGCAAACAGAAAGGGGGACATTTCACCAGATAAAGTAGTTACGTAGCTGGTCCCAGCAGCGAAAGCTGCAACCAAATAGAATATCATCATGGTCAATGCAGTAGATATGGTAGTATCTCTGAGAAATCCCCACTGCTCAGGTACTTCCATCTTTTCTGTACTTTCTTCGGGTTTTCCAGCAAATTTTCCAACCCATGCAGATAAATAATACCCCAAGCTGCCAAAGTGTCCCATGGCAATTTCATCACCATCCGTCACCTTTAACGTATATTTTTGACCAATTGCCGGCGAGATGGCACTCCATGCCCCGAGAATAAAACCACCAATGAGAATCAATTCGACTCCTTTCATGCCTGAGGCACCTAGAACCGCTGAAAGAAGACACGCCATAAAGAAACTATGATGCCCTGTTAGAAACACATATTTATATTTAGTAAATCTTGCAATAAGAAGATTAATTACCAAGCCAGCTACGAGAATAGACATGGTTTCAATGCCCAGTACCTTTTGTGCTACGGAAACGATAGCTTCATTATTAGGAACTACGCCAGTAATATGAAAACCTTCTTCAATCATTTTTCCCAGTGGTGTCAAATTCGAAACGATAAAATCAGCACCTGCCCCTAGCATCAAATAGCCTAGAATTGGCTTTAAAGTCCCTGTCATGACTTTGAACATAGGTCTTTTTAGAGCTACCAGCCCGATGAGTGCCATAATTCCCATTAATAATGCCGGTTGTTTCAGTACGTCCCGAAAGAATTCTAGAATGATGGTAAATGTGGACATAGATCATACCTCCTACATTTTACTTTCTTGTATTTTTTTTAAAATCTCAAGAACATCTTCTTCAATTTTTTTCTTATTAATGTAACTTCGAACCACCGCCACTTCTCGACCTTCAAATTGATAGGCCAGCTCTTTTACTGTAATAATCAGATCCGCCTTTTTCCCTTGAGCCGAATTAAAATCTGCTGATTCCACAGAAGCTTTAATTTGATGGTCTTCACAAATCTCATCAATTTTCATTTTCAGCATAATACTGCTGCCAATCCCATTTCCACACACGGTTAAGATGGTAAGCATAATTAGATCACCTCCTATCTACTTCTTTGCTATTGATATATGCTATGATTTCGTCTTTACTGCTTGCTGCATCCGCCATTGTCTTAAATTCTTCATCATCTAATAATTGCATGAGTTCAGCTAACGCTTTTAAATGGGTAGTATTATCTACGGCACACAAAAAGACCGCTATACTAACAGGATCATTCTCCTTGCTGCCAAAGTTTACTGGATTCTCTAGAGTCATTAATGCCATTCCCACTTTTTTTGCTCCATCTTCCGGTCTTGCATGAGGCATGGCAATCCCTTTTGCAATAACAATATAGGCTCCCATTTTCTTTACCGTATTCACCATGGCATCCACATAGCGATGTTCAATCAACCCACGATCCTCTAAAAGTTTTCCGCCTGCATAAATTACCTCCTCCCAAGTCTTCACTTTTACTTTTACCTCTATCATATCTGCTATTAATAGTTCTCTTAACAATGGTTGTACAACTCCCTTCTGCCCTACATTATCCGTTTTTAAAATTTTCGCCAGTCCTGCTACTAATGCATCATAATTTTTTATGTCACAATGTTCTTCAATCAGCCTTAGTGTCTGGATAAAAATATTCTTTGGCTGAAAGTGGTATTGGGTTAAATATTTTTCTAAGTTCTCCACATCTTTATCTAGAAGCATCGGATTGACCTGTATCCAAGGAACTGCATCACATTTTACAGGCAGTGTTGTTATAATAAGATCAACTTCCTGGTATTCGAGAATTTGACCTATTTGACGATAAGCAATCACATCCACAATATTCACCTGAAATAATTGCTGTAATCTGGAAGAGAGCAGCCTAGCAGTACCCAATCCCGTACTGCACACCACCAGGATCCTCTTTTCCATTTCGTTCTTGTCTTTTAATTTTTCTAACGCTGCGCCAAAATGCAAGGTAAAATACCCGATTTCTTCATCATCAAATGATTTTCCGATATAACCTTCTACCGAGGCCATGCTATTTTTTACAATTTGAAACAAATGATGATATCTTACTTTAATTTCTTCGAGTACTGGATTTTTTAATTTTAAATCATTTTTCAGTCTGTAGATGGCAGGTCGTAAATGTTCCAGCAAACCACTAAATAGTTGTTCATCCTGAATCAAAGACTCCTGCTGCAAGCTTTCACTTACTTCTTCCAGGATCCTTCCTGTTATAATTTGAAGAGCAGCCCACTCTTCACTGGATGAGGAATTTGCTGTATATACGTTACTACCAAGCAAATGAATGGTGATATAGCCAATTTCATCATAGGGAACTTCAATCTGGAATTCAGCTTCCAGCCTGCTGGCGATATACGATGCAGCAGCAAATTCTTTCGTTGTTTCATAGCTTTTAAGTTCGTTATAAGACATTACAATGTCTCTGCCTAATTTGATTCTTTTTATGGCAATTGCTATGTGCATGACCACGCCATAAAATGCCTCATCAGAAAAGGTGGTTTCTAACTGCTTTTCTGCTTCAATCACGCAAGTTTCAATAAAGGAAATATTCATATTCGTAAACAAATTGGAAATTTCCGATTGTGAAAGAGTCTTTATATTTTTTAACATAGGTGACATCTCTTGGCTTAATATGCCTTGCACTTCTACGCTTTTCATTACTATTTCAATAGAAGCGCGCCGTAAATATTTTTCCTCTCCCATAATTTTTATCCCATGATTCGTGGAAGAAAGCAAGGTTAAATGATTATTTTTCAATACTTCTCTTACTTTATTTAAATCTTTGATTACGGTACTGCGACTCGTTTTTAACCTTTCGCCAAGATCATCAATCGTCATATAGTTTTGCTGCTGCAACAATACAGCTAAAATCATTTCGACTCGTTCCTCCTGGGAGGCTATGTAATGATGGTTTTCTCGCTCCAGCAGCTTCTGCATAATCCTCTCCACGACCTGGGGAGAGGCATTATAGGTGATTCCAACATTGGGTTTGCGAAGGAACTGCGGGAACTTATTATATTTTAGAAATTCATCTATTTTATCTAGCTTATAGCGAATTTGCCTTGGCGTGCTCTGCAAAGCCTCTGCTAGAGCTGAAATTGTTACAGCCTGATTACTGCTTGCGATCCTTTGAAATAATTGAGCAGACAGTCCATTGCGTGTAATACCTATCACCTCTTTTTCGTTTCCATTATATAACACGAAAAGCCACTCCTAAAAGAGTAAGATTTGGCGTACTAATTGTGACAAAACTAACCTAATAACAACGTATATTCATCATAAAAAGACAAACCTCCTATACGAATTTTCGCTGAAATTCGTATAGGAGGTTTCATAATACAGAATAGACTATTGTGATGATTCTATTGATGGCTCACGATAAAAAAATTTTACTCTGTCTACTATAGCATATATCAATATGCAGTATATCGGGATCAGAATCCCTTGTGTTATCAGTCTTGCTGGCAGCGTAACCCAAAAAGGAATGCCAAAATGCCATTGCAGTAAACAAGGTATTAGGAAAATGGCAACCAAAATCTGACTTACGGCAATAGCTAAATACATACGCCATCGCGAACAAGCTTTGATATTGCCGCTTCCTGCAATCAGCCCAGCAAGGAAACCATGCAAGCCGGCAGCAATCGTAAAAGTCGGCAGAAATATCCCTGACGGCGCCAGAATAAATCCCAGCACATCACCAATTAAGCCAGCAAGAAAACCTAATCTTGCACCTAATAAGATACCACTCAGTACTAACGGCAGCGTGCCAAACCCGATTCTAATACCTTCAACACCTTCAAATGGAATATGAACGCTACAAATCCTGCTTAAAATCATGTTTAGAGCAATAAAGATTGCCATAAGTGTAATACTTCGAACCGATACCGTCATTACATCACCTAAGTTTCAATTCAATTACTGTTTTAACAGTCTAGAATATTTTAGCATATTCCATCATCTGATAACATCCCCCAAAAATATCTACCTATTATATTAGAAGGATTATTATTCGTTCAATAAATCCTTAATTGTCCAACCACTGCTTCTACTTCTTGGACGATTCTGCCGCTGGCAATTAGATTATGAAGAGTTTTAATATCCGGCGCTGGTACACGGTCTTCATTCAAATGCGGTACAACACTGCGAATCGTTTGATGAGCTTTAGCTGTACCATCACCCGGTGTAAGTGGTGCTAAGAAGTCAATACCTTGAGCAGCCGCCAGCATCTCAATCGCTAATACATTGCAGACATTATCCAAAATTTCTCTAGCTTGACGAGCAGCAATCGTGCCCATACTTACATGATCTTCCTGATTCGCAGATGTCGGAATGGAATCGGCACTAGCTGGATGTACCAGAACTTTATTCTCTGATACCAATGCAGCGGCAACATATTGGGTAATCATAAGACCAGAGTCAACGCCTGGGAAAGCTGTCAAAAATGCTGGCAGATCGCTTAGATGCACATCTAGCAGACGGTTAGTACGCCGTTCAGAGATATTACCTAATTCAGCAATTGCTAATTTAAGATAATCCATTACTAAAGCAATCGGCTGACCATGGAAATTGCCGCCGGAAATGGCTTCACCTGTTTCCGGCATGATGAGCGGATTATCCGTTGCTGCATTAATCTCGACATTCAAGGTGTCTTCTGCACGCCTTAGAGCATCTTTAGATGCACCATGCACTTGAGGTATACAGCGTAATGAATAAGCATCCTGTACTTTTTTGCAATGAATATGAGAAGCAATGATAGCACTATGAGCAGTCAGATCCAGCATGTTTTGTGTAGTCGCAATCTGACCGGGATGTGCTCGAACTTGACTAATACGCAGATCAAAAGCTGCTCTGGTACCTTTTAAAGCTTCTACGCTTAATCCTGCTGCAATGTCTGCTGCCTTCATCAAATTCACAGCATCATGCCAGGCAATTGTACCAACTGCCGTCATAATCTGAGTTCCATTAATTAATGCCAGCCCTTCTTTACCACTCAATACAATTGGCTCTAGACCGCAAACTTTAAGTGCTTCCGCACCTGTTAACAACTGACCGTTAAGATAGGCCTCACCTTCCCCCAGCATAACTAGGACCATATGTGAAAGGGGTGCTAAGTCACCGCTGGCACCAACAGATCCTTTAGCTGGGATTGCAGGACATATGCGTTTATTAAGGAGATTTAACAACATTTCTACTGTTTGCAGTCGAATCCCTGAATAACCTTTTGCCAATGAATTAGCTCTAAGCAGCATAGCTGAGCGAACAACTTCTTCTGGCAGATTCTCGCCGACACCGGTAGCATGACTTAATATCAGATTACGCTGCAGCTGCATCCTTTCATCTTTTGAAATAAAGATGGTACTAAAATCACCAAACCCAGTAGAAATACCATAAACAGGTTTTTCTTCTTCTAATATTTTATCAACAATTTGTCTGCTGGCAATGATTTGCTCACGCCCTTGCTCACTGAGTCTGACCTCTTCATAGCTGCGTGCTACCTTTATTACATCTTCCAATGTTAAGGAATTTCCATCTAACACAATCATCAATGAATCCCCTCCGCATCTTTCGAAAGTCGCTGTTAATTTACTTGCTAATTTCTGCTGATTTTTCTTCACGCTTGCTGTGAATCAAAATATAATACAAATAGATGCCTATGATAATTGGCAAACCTGTATAAAGGACAATCTCCTGTCCATCAATAAAAGCTAAACTTGCGATAATGCAAATATTCAAGATAATTGCCAAAATTGGCAGTGCCGGATATAGTGGTGTTTTAAAAACTAAGTCTTTTACATCGCCACCGATCTCCAAGAAATGTTTGCGAAAATTAATTTGGCACCAAGAAATTACAATCCAAATCAAGCATCCTGTCAGCCCCACACTGGACATCAGCCATATATAGACAGTATCAGCAGCATATTCACTGGTCAGCAGTGATAATGCCGACAATAGCAGTGTCAGAAAGATACCCTTAGTAGGAACGCCACCTGAATTTAAATGTCCCAGCCATTTTGGCGCATGCCCGTCTTTAGACATTGACCAGAGTAAACGTGAGCAGACATATAATGCAGAATTACTGGCTGATAAGGCCGAGGTAAGTACAACAAAGCTCATAATATCTTTTGCAATGGGAATTCCGATACGACCAAATACATATGCAAAGGGACTTTCTAATACACCTGCTTCTTTATAAGGAATGGTTGCTCCCAATACAATGATTGCCAGCACATAAAATACAATGATTCGAAAAACAACACCTTTAATAACTTTAGGGACATTTTTACCGGGCTCTTCACATTCCCCGGCAGCCACCCCCACCAGTTCCGATCCCTGAAAGGAATACACTACCGTTATCATCGTCAGAAACAAAGCCCAACCGCCATTTGGAAATAAACCGGCCCCAGTGTTAAAATTTGAAAAACCAATAGCCCCTTCATTACCAACAGTACCAAACATCAAGCCTGCACCAGCAAGAATAAAGGCAATAATAGCTGCAACTTTGATACCGGCAAACCAGAACTCAGTTTCACCATAAACTTTTACGGAAATGAGGTTCAGAGCAGTTACTAATATCGCAAATAATACACACCAAATCCAAATTGACACATCAGGAAACCACAGTGACATTATAATTGCAGACGCAGTAAAGTTAGCCGCAATACAAACTGCCCAGTTAATCCAGTACAACCAACCTACTGTAAATCCTACACCCGGAGAAATAAACTTCATAGCATAACTTTGGAATGATCCTGATACAGGCATTGCAACAGCAAGCTCTCCTAAACATAGAAGAGCCAAGTACATGACCATCCCGCCAAACAGAAAAGCTAACACTGCGCCAACCGGTCCCGCTTCGCTCACAACTTGCCCAGCACCTAGAAACAACCCCGTGCCAATGGTACCACCAATGGAAATCATCATCATATGCCGTGACTTCAGATCACGATGCAGACCTTTTTTCTCTGGAACTAATGCTTCAGTATCCACCGCCTGCTTTTTGGGGTCTTTCAGCGTCACAATAATCCCTCCACTTTCTTTTTTATTGAGCGATTTGTCTTGTTAGATTATTTTAGAAAATTGATTATTTTTCTTGTTTGCAATATCTCTTCCTTTTTTTATATTTTTTCATCTGCCACCTTAACGAGTTGAGCCATTAGCGCTTCTGATTGCACTATCAAATCTTCAACCCTGTTTATCATAGCAGCAACAAAATCAGCATCTTTGATTGACCCCAGATTAATTCGTACATTATAGATAGCCGACCACATAGCAGCTTCTGCCATTCTACCCGCTACCGCTGCATCACTTGCCGCATTGGCATTCCCAATAGAGAGAATCTTCACTGATAGCTCTAATACATCCAGACAAGCCTCGGCAACAGTAAACGGTAATGTAGACGCAGCTTTGAGGGATTCTTGAATGACTTTTGTACGCATCTGCTTTTCTTCTTCAGTATGCTTAGATAATTTGTAAGCTTTCATTACCTCATTAAAGGCTTTTGTATCCTCATCAATATATTTTTCCAGGGCTGCTAAACGTTCTTCAAAATCGAATGTTAACCTTCTACATTGGTCATGCACTATTTCATATTTTGCACTGCCTACCGTTAGATTTGCTACCATAATCCCCAGTGCTGCTCCGATGGCCCCTGACAAAGCCGCTGCACTGCCACCTCCTGGTGCGGGGGAGTCTGATTTTAAATCTGCTAAAAAATCTGTAATGCTTTTGTCAATCAGCATACTATTCCTCCTCATTTTATCCTGACTCTATCAATTAAATGTTTTCTTCCAGCACTTGCTTACGATTAAACCCCTCAAGGCGTAAGTAATAATCTGCTGTATCAATGAGTGCCTGCATTGGCACCAGACCTACAATTTCGCTGCCAATAACATTGACACCGTATCGGGCTGCTTCATTCTTTACCGTTTCAAATACGCGGTGCAGTGGTGTGCCTTCATAATTGATCATATTGATAGTGACTTGTGCTACATTGCGTTCTTCAATCATAATGCCCATTGCACGGCAGTATTTAAAGCCTCCTTTGGCTTCTCGGATAGCTGTGGCAATCTTCTTAGCTATGCTAACATCACTTGTACTTAAATTAATATTATAGGCAATTAAGCACTGCCTAGCTCCTACTACTGTAGCTCCTGCCTTAGGATGCATTTGGGCCTGACCATAGTCTGGCTTTCTTTCTGGTTCCGTAATGGCTATTTTTAAGCCTTCATACTGTCCTTTACGAACATCCGGCAGGTTCTTACGTTCACTCTTTTTTGCGGCCGCTTCATACATATACACCGGAATATCCAGCTTTTCAGCAATTTCTTTTCCTAATTCATTGGCTAAATCCACACATTCTTCAAGGCTGATTCCTCGTACTGGGATGAACGGAATTACATCAGTAGCTCCTATCCGTGGATGCTCACCATGATGTTGTTCCATATCAATCAGTTCCGCAGCCTTGGCACAAGCGGCAAAGGCTGCCTGCTTAACTGCCTGAGGATCGCCTACAAATGTTACTACTGAGCGATTATGACTTGCATCGGATTGCACATCCAGCAGCTTGATACCTTCTATTTTTTTCACTTCATTTACAATAGCCTCTATGACTTCAGGGCGACGTCCTTCACTAAAATTAGGTACACATTCTACTAATTTGCTCATCTATTTACTACCTCCCAAATTTCTATATCGTTTATCTACAGTCACTTGACCTCTTTTAATAACCTTATCGACGATATCCATCCCAGCATGATAACTCAAGAATAAATAAGATGGATATTTTAGCATAACAATGTCAGCCTGTTTCCCAGCTTCTATCGTACCAATGCGATCTGCTCTTCCAACAGCGGCTGCGCCATTTAGTGTCAACGCCGTCAGAATTTCTGCTGGCGATAGCCTTAGCTGGATAACAGCCAATGCGATCAGCATAGGAATTGAATGACTAAAGCAACTTCCCGGATTATAGTCGGTTGCTAATGCTAGTGCTCCGCCGTTATCAATAATCCATCTGGCTCTGGCATATTGTTCTCGCAGACAGAATGCCGTCATTGGCAACACTGTCGCCACTACACCCTGGGCAGCCATGTCAGCAAGCCCCTTGTCCGATGCCTGCAGCAAATGATCTGCAGAAACCGCCCTAAGTTCTGCTGCAAGCTCTGCTCCACCAAAGGACACAATCTCATCTGCATGGATCTTTCTTTTTAATCCTAAATCACCTGCGGCCTGCAAAATCCTTCTCGTCTGCTCGACTGAGAATACACCCTTTTCACAGAATACGTCACAGAACTCTGCAATGGACTGTTCTACCACTGCCGGCAGAAGCTTTTCCACAATGAATGTGACATAGTCCTCTTCCTGCCCGCGATATTCAGGGGGTACAGCATGGGCCCCCATAAAAGTAGGTATAACATCGACAATATGCTCAACATTTAATTGTCCCATAACTTTTAATTGCTTAAGTTCCGTATCGAAATCTAATCCATAACCGCTCTTGCCTTCCACGGTAGTAACTCCCATAGCTAACATCTCATCCAACCGTCTTGACGCACTTTCAACCATTGCCTCATATCCCATAGATTGAGTCGCTTTGACGGTATTTAATATACCACCGCCCCGCTCTAATATCTCTAGGTAAGGGGTTCCGCTAAGACGCCAGAAGAATTCTTCTGGACGATAACCACCAAACACAAAATGTGTATGAGAATCTACGAATCCTGGAATGACACTACACCCTGTTGCATCAATGATCGTTGTATTCTTATGGATACTCTCGGGTAAATCAGCAGTTTGCCCTACCCATTGAATAATGCCGTCTTTTGCTAATATTGCACCATCAATGATTCTTTCCAGGCAGTTCATATCGGTTCCTTTTCTGGCAGTTGTCCCTGTGCTGGTAACAATCTCTGCTGCATGTTTAATTAACAACATACTACTATCATTATGCAAATCCTCTCCCCCTTTAGCACTATTTCGTACATAACTATTGAAATGCTGCAGTGACAATGGTATCGATTAATTCTTCTGCTGGAATATAAGGAATCGTCACATGAGCTTTGTCCGCATAACTGCGATTAAATTCAATAATGGTTTCAATTGAATGCTCATTTCTTGCCCATGATCGACGGGCCACTCCCCCAATGACATCCCATAGCATAGCCGACCGTAAAATTTCATCCACCCGCTCACTGCCATCCAACACCATGCCAAAACCGCCATTAATTGATTTGCCGATTCCCACGCCACCTCCATTGTGCAGTGCCACTAAACTCATTCCTCTAGCAGCATTTCCTGCAAAACATTGTACCGCCATGTCTGCCATCACATTGCTGCCATCCTTAATATTTGACGTCTCCCGAAAGGGGGAATCCGTGCCGCTGACATCATGATGATCGCGTCCGAGCATAACCGGACCAATCTCACCGCGACGTACCATTTCATTAAAACGTAATGCAATCTTCTTTCGACCTTCTGCATCCTGATATAAAATACGCGCCTGGGTTCCTACAACCAACTTATTTTTTTGGGCATCACGAATCCAAATATAATTATCCCGATCCTGGCCGCGCCGTTCAGGATCAATGCATTCCATCGCTGCTTGATCCGTTTTATGTAAATCTTCCGGTTTGCCGCTCAAGCAAACCCAGCGAAACGGACCATAGCCATAGTCAAATAATTGTGGTCCCATAATATCTTCTACATAAGAGGGGAAAATAAAGCCCTCTTTCTCATCATGTCCGTTTTTAGCAATTTCTTTAACTCCAGCATCGTAAATCGCCTTCATAAATGCATTTCCGTAATCAAAGAAATAGCTTCCCTGTTCTACTAATTCTTTTATTAATTTAAAATGCCGCTGTAAGCTTTCGTTAACCAATGCATGAAATCTGGAGCGATTATCAGTCAAAAGTGCAGTTCTCTCCTCGAAGGTCACCCCCTGTGGACAATATCCACCATCATAGGCTACATGGCAGGAGGTTTGATCAGACAACAAATCAATATGCTTATGATTAGCTACTGCATATTCCAGCAAATCTACAATATTACCATGATAGGCTATGGACAACGCTTTGCCCGCAGCCTGATATTCTTCTGCCGTTTTGAATACTTCTTCAATATCATTACTGCATTTTTCAACCCATCCTTGGTCCAAGCGTGTCTGAATTCGGGAGTAGTCTACCTCAGCGATAATGCCCACTGCACCAGCAATTTCTATTGCTTTAGGCTGTGCACCGCTCATACCACCCAATCCAGAAGAAACAAATAACTTCCCATGCAGATCATCATGAGGTGCAACACCCAACTTAATCCTGCCTGCCGTTAATAATGTGTTAAAAGTTCCATGTACAATGCCTTGTGGACCAATATACATCCAGCCACCCGCTGTCATCTGGCCATAGTTGGCAACTCCCATCTGTTCCGCAACTTCCCAATCATCCTGATTATCAAACATCCCCACCATCAAAGCATTGGTGATAATTACCCTTGGCGCTTCAGGTTTTGAGGGGAACAATCCGAGGGGATGTCCTGACTCTACAACTAGTGTTTGATCTTGCGTCATAACTTCCAAATATTTTTTAATCAATTGATATTGCATCCAATTTTGGCATACGCTTCCTGTCTCTCCATACGTGACCATTTCATAAGGATAAAGAGCAACATTATGATCCAGGTTATTATCAATCATTACTTGAAATGCCTTGCCTTCAATGCAGTTACCTTTATATTCATCTAAAGGCTTACCGTAAATAACCTCTTCCGGCATATAGCGATAACCATATATTCGTCCATATGTTTGTAGTTCTTCCATAAATTCTCTCGCCAGATAACTGTGTAACTTTTCTGGGATATACCGTAGAGCATTTTTTAATGCGATTTTACTCTGTTCAATATTTAATCGAAAGCCTCTATCCGGTGCTCTGCGCACACCCGCCTTAAATACTGGCGGATCTGGTAGTATATCATCCAGTTTAATTGTCATGGCACAGGTAATCTCTTTATTATCGATTTTCATCGTCATATCCCCTTCCACGAAATAGTATTAAATCATCTATAAAAATATTAATCAAATTTTCTTCATCCCAAATACTAAATAATCTTTATATTCTGATTATAATACACGTACTGTCAAAATATCGTCAAAAGAATTTCCGTCATCGTCAAATTGTATATCAAATATCTTCATTGTCACCTAGCCAACCCTTTCAATCTGCAAAGAGTATCAACTACAGCAAAAATAATCACTTTGGCCAAGCTCGCAGTTGCCCTGTCATGATCAAACCGTGGTGATACTTCTGCAATGTCAAATCCAACAACTTTTTGTGTACGAAGTATATGTTTTAAATACTTTAGCACGATCTCCGGCTGCAGCCCTAAGGGCTGTGGTGCACTGACTCCGGGAGCAAAGGAAGAGGAAAATACATCTGCACAAATCGTTACATAAAGATTGGGGATCAACTGCATAAAAGAATCGAGCTTTTCCAGGGTATGTTCTTCATATTGCATGGAAATATCGCCTGCTAATACATAGTCTGCTCCTAATTGTTGGGCAGTTTTGAATAATTCAAGCGTATTACTGCTGCGCTGGATGCCCAAGCAAAAATAATGGAAGCTTTCTCCCCATTTTTCAGCATCATCGGCAATCTGACGGAACATCGTCCCAGAATTTCCTTCCCCAATAAATGGTCGAAGATCAAAGTGTGCATCAAAATTTAAAATACCCAAATTACATTTACCATCTTTCTGCCGCAGGAAATCTGCTTGGCCACGGAAATGTCCCAAAGCAGTTTCATGACCCCCTCCTATAATCAGAGGAAACAGCCCAGCTTGCCTTAAATAAAGAACTGCTTGTTCCAGCGCCATCTGGCTCTTCATTAACTCTCCATCTATACAGGTAATATTTCCTGCATCAAACACCAACACCTCAGAAGAAAAAGAACAGGGTAAATTAGCAAGCTCACGTCGTATCCCTTCCGGCCCTGAAGAAGCACCTTGGCGTCCGCTATTCCTCCGTATGCCTTCATCACAACAAAATCCCAGTAAAGCAAATCCCAATTTACCCGTGAATTTAGATACTGGTTGTCGTAAATCCAGTGGCCTTATCCATTGATGCCACCGAAAAGTATCATAATTCTCCCTACTATCAACCCGCCCCTGCCAACTTGTAACATCCGCTGCCTCATATCGATTCTGAAACATACGTATCCTCCTGCTCAGTCTTATTATTCTATAACTTTTATTGGCTTAAAATAATCCAGTAATTTTGCCATCATTATCAATATCCATCATTTCTGCCGCAGGTTTTTTTGGAAGTCCTGGCATTGTCATAATATCGCCAGTAATCACCACCAAAAATCCAGCACCGGCAGCTATGCGTATTTCCCTAACTGTCATGGTAAAAGCCTTTGGGCGGCCAATTCTCGCTGCATCATCGGATAAAGAATATTGCGTCTTCGCAATACAAACCGGCGTTTTATCAAAACCCATAGCATTTAAATCCTGAATGGTCTTCTCGGCTGCTTTGCTATAATTGACAGTATCTGCACCATATAATTCTTTGGCAATTAGGCTAATTTTCTCTTTCACAGGCAGCGTTTCATCATATAAAAATCTAGCTGGTTTAGGTTCTTTAAACATTTCAAGAAGCTGACCAGCCAGTTCCATTCCTCCACCACCGCCCTCGGCCCATACTTTCACAATCGTCACAGTAACACCCATTGCCTTGCACTGCTCTTTGACAAATGCTAGTTCTTCTTC